>DATKAB010000028.1 GCA_035498555.1 Candidatus Sulfotelmatobacter sp. | reverse complement strand
CCTGTTCGGGCGCCATGTAGGCGGCGGTGCCGAGCAGCGTGCCGTCGAGCGTGCGCGCGCTGGTGTCCTGCGCGTCGGACTTCTCGGGCACGCGCAGCTTGGCGAGCCCGAAGTCGAGCAGCCGCACGCGGCCGTCGCCCGCGATCATCACGTTCTCGGGCTTGAGGTCGCGATGAATGATGCCGCCCGCGTGGGCGGCGGCCAGCGCCTCGGCGAGCGCCAGCGCGACCTCAACCGCACGGGCCGGCCTGAGCGCACCGCCGCCGAGCGCCGCTCGCAGGCTCCCGCCCTCGACCAGCTCGGTCACGATGTAGGGGCGTCCCTCGTGTGAGCCGACGTCGAACAGCGTGACGATGCCGGGATGCTGGAGCGATCCCGCGGCGCGCGCCTCGCGTTCGAAGCGCTCGAGCCGCTCGGGATCCTGCGCGAACGTGGGGGAGAGCGTCTTGAGCGCGACGTCGCGCCCGAGCCGCGTGTCGCGCGCGCGAAACACCTCGCCCATGCCGCCGCTCCCGAGCGGCGCGAGCACTTCATAGGGGCCGATGCGGGTTCCGGTGGCGAGCGACATGGCGAACGATCATAGCGCAGGATCGAGCGCCCGCCGCGCCGGGCACTACTTCGCGGTTGCGGCTCCTGCGCCGAACACCGTCACCACGCCCTGGTGCCAGAGGCTGTCGCCACCCGCGGCGACACGAATGGTGTCGGCGAACGATCCGCCGGCGCGCCATACCACGCCCTTGCTCGCGATCGCGCGGTCCGCCCACACGCCCCACCACCGGCCGCGCGCAATGCGTTCCTCTCGGAACCGATCGGGTGTGATGTAGAGGCTCTCGGGTATGCCGAGCCCGCCCTCGAAGAACGGCACGTGGTCGCCCGGCGCCATCAGCAGGCGATTGTGGTACTCGGGATGGTAGTAGCCGAAGTAGAGCAGTGAGTGTGGCTCGGCGTGCACCACGAGATCGCCGGCGTGGGCGCGCGCCGCGAGGAACTGGCCGGCCTTGCCGGTGAACACGGCTTCGGGATAGCGCGACGGATGGAGCGCACCCTTGGCCGCGAACGCCACCAGCGCGAGAGCGATGAGGACGCGCACCGGCGCCCACGGAAGCGATTCGAGGCCATACGCCACGAGCAGCAGCCACAACGGCAGGATGAAGAGTCCTTCGCGCGGCAGGATCACCACCCAGGTGCGCGTGGCGAGAGGCGAAACCAGCAGCAGAATCCAGAAGAGAATCGCGATGCGGCGCGTTTCCCTGCGCGCGAGGGGGATCAGCGACAGCAGCAGCATCGGGATGAGAGCCAACCGCGAACCGAGGCCCATCACGCGCCACAGGCCGGCGAGCGTGGAGAGACTGGGGAAGGCGAAGAAGCGCCCACCGCTCTCGCGGGCGAGTTGCGCCGAGAGATTGGGGAGGAGCGGCGCGAACAGGGCGAACACCGCGAGGTTGATGAGCAGCCAGCGCCCGGACTTGGGCCAGTCGGGGCCGATCATCACGAAGATCGGCACCACGACCGCCATCCATACCGTGAAGGTCTCGTAATGATTCCAGAGTCCGAGCGCGGCGGCGAGCACGTAGCCGTAGGCGGCGAGCGCGTGACGCGTGCGCATCCACTGCCAGGCGAATCCCACCATCGCCAGCACCAGGAACCACTCGAGCGAATACTCCTCGATCTCCTGCGAGTACTGGATGTGCACCTGATGGAGCGCGAGCAGGAGGCAGGCGAGCAGCGCCGCGCGAATGCTCAGCCAGCGGCGGCCGATCGCGAAGGTGAGCGCGATCGCGCCCAGCGCGAACACGATCGAGAAGGTCTTGTGCCAGATCGCGCCCGAGCCGCCCCAGTGCGTCCACACCCAGCGCATCACGAACTGGAGCGGCGGATGGATGTCGGCCGCGACCAGTCGCAGCAGCCGCGCGAGCGGCAGCCGGCAGACGTTGATGATGTAGATCTCGGCGAACCAGGCCGGCGTGGTGAAAGCGAAGTAGAAGCGCAGGCCGGCGGCCAGCAACAGGATCACGCCGAACGCGGCCCACTGCCACGGCCGCGGCGCGGGAATGGCCGCTGTGGGTGATGCGCGCTCCGCGCTGCGGAGCGCTTCGGGTGGCGTCACGCGTGCATCCCGAATGAATGGGGCACTGTGTCAAGAGCGTACGGGCTCGTCCCCGCGAGTTCAACCGGCCGGGGCTCGACGGGCGCGCCACGGCGATGTAACGTTCGCGCGGTCGTCCCGTCCGCCCGCGACGTGCGGTGCCGTCCGGCGCGGTCGCGAGCCTGGAACCCCATCCCCGAGGTCGGTGTGTGGTCCACCATTGAAGCGAAGGTGTTGCGCGGCGAGCGCCTGAGCCCCGAAGAAGGGGTCCACCTGCTCGGCGAGGCGCCGCTGCTCGAGCTGGGCGCGCTGGCCAATGAAATGCGCGCGCGTCGGACCGACCCCAGGGTCGTTACCTACGTCATCGACACGAACCCCAACTACACCAACGTCTGCACCGTGGACTGCCACTTCTGTGCCTTCTACCGGAAGCCGAACTACGTGGGGCCCGACGTCTACACCCACGACGTCGAGGGCGTGATGGCGATGATGGAGCGCGCGCACAAGCTCGGCGCCACCACGGTGCTGCTACAGGGCGGGCTCAACCCTTCGATTCCCTGGGAGTTCTATCCGGCGATCGTGCGCGAGGCGCGCAGGCGCTATCCCGGCATCACGCCGCACTTCTTCTCGGCGCCCGAGATCCACCAGATGGTGGAGGTGTCGGGCCTTTCGATCCGCGGCGTGCTCGACGCACTCGTCGAAGCGGGCCAGCGCACGCTGCCGGGCGGCGGCGCCGAGATCCTGGCGAAGCGCGTGCGCAAGCGCATTTCGATCAAGAAGGGCGGGCCCGAAGCATGGCTCGACGTGCATCGCGAGGCGCATCGCGCTGGCATGCGCTCCACCGCCACCATGATGTACGGGCACGTCGAGACCAACGAAGAGATCGTCGAACACTTCGACTACGTGCGCGCGTTGCAGGACGAGACCGGCGGCTTCACCGCGTTCGTGCCGTGGAGCTACAAGCGCGGCAACACTCCGATGGAAGCGAAGGTGAAGCACGTCGCCGGCTCGTCGCGCTACTGCCGCGTGCTGGCCGCCTCGCGGCTCTACCTCGACAACTTCGACCACATCCAGGCGTCGTGGTTCAGCGAGGGCAAGAAGACCGGGCAGGTGTCGCTGCAGTTCGGCGCGGATGACTTCGGCGGCACGCTGTTCGAGGAAAACGTGCACCTCGCCACCGGCCACGTGAACAAGACCACGGTTGCCGAAATCGAGACGCTGATTCGCGAGGCCGGCTACACGCCCGCCCAGCGCACCACGCTCTACGAGATCCTGCGCGTGGGCGAAGGGCCCGAGGCGCTCGCGAATCTTTCTGCCGACGTACCGCTGTTCGTCGAGAGTCTGCGCGAGCTGCCGGCCGAGTACCCCGCTCATCTCGAAGGGGAGGCCCCGGCCGACGGGGGGAATGGCTCGACCCGAGCGGGCCCGCTGATCCTGCCGACGTGAGCCCGGCGGGCGCCGTGGCCCTGGCCCGCCCGGTGCGGGTTCGGCTGGCCGCCGTCTTCGCGCTGCTCTCGCTCGGCTTCTCGCTCGTCAGCCTGTTCCACTGGGACGCGTTCCGCCACGCGTCCGTGCTCGGCCTGTTCACCGTGTTCGAGCGCCACGACATGCACGTCTACTTCCTGTCGAGCGCATGGGTCCAGGGTCAAGGGACGCTCTATCGCGAGGTCGCGTCCGAATACCTCCTGCCGGCCAACCTGCTGTTCGGCGCGGTGCGCTTCGTCTCACGATTCGTGCCGGTCCTGGCGGATCCGTTCGACCGGTTCGCCTGGCTCTGGGTGAGCGTGACCTTGCCGCTCTACCTGTTCGTGCTCTACCGGCTGATCACGCGCTATCCGCGGCCCGCGCCGCTCCTGTGGCTGACGCCGGCGGCGCTCCACTTCTCGCTCTACCGCTTCGACGTCTATACCGTGGTCGCGATGTTGTTCGCGGTCGAGGCCATCCGCGCCGATCACCTGCGGCGCGGCGCGCTGCTGCTCGGACTGGTCAGCGCGCTCAAGGCTTACGCGCTGTTCCTGGTGCCGGCCTACACGATCTACGTGTGGAGCCGGCGACCGGTTCGAGAAACGCTCGAAGTGCTGGTGCTGCAGCTCGCGCCCTTCGTGCTCGCCAATCTGGTGGTGATCCTGTTCGCCGGCCGCGACGGCATGCTCTTTCCATTCCGCTTTCAGGCGATCCGCGGGCTGAACGGTGAGAGCGGCTACGACGGAATCGCCTATCTCACGGGGCCGGCGCTTCCCGCGCTGATCGCCAGAGCGCGCTGGATTCCGCCGCTCCTGCAGGCGGCGTCCGCGCTGGGGGCGGCCGCGTTCCGGCCGCGCCGCTTCGAGGATCTGCTCCGCGCATTCCTGTTCGCGCTCGCCGGGTTCGTCAGCTTCTCGGTCTTCTACTCGCCGCAATTCGTACTGTGGCTGGTGCCGTTCGTGGCGTGGTGGACCTGGCCGCGGCTGTCGGTCGCCGTGGTGGCGTTGTCGTGGATCACGTTCGCGTACTTCCCAATTGCTTACTTCCGCCGCGAGCGGCATCCGGGATTGTTCCGCGCCTTGATCGTGACGGTGACCGCGCTGCGCTTCGCGCTGATGGCCATGGCCGCGCGGCCGCCGAAGCCGCCACCCGCGTCGAGCGCCGCGTGAGCGCGGTCGAGCTGGCCGGCCGCTTCCTGCGCTTCGGGCTGGTCGGAGGCTCGGGCGTGCTGGTGGACATGGGCGCGTTGTACCTGCTCCACGACCCGAAGCGGCTGGCGCTGCCGTTGGTCACCGCCAAACTGATCTCGGCGCAGCTTGCGATCTTCAACAACTTCACCTGGAACGAGATCTGGACGTTCGCCGATCGCGCCGCCTTGAAGCCCGGCGCCGGCGCGAGGCTCGCCCGCTTCGCGCGCTTCGAGGTGATCTGCCTCGCCGGCGTCGCGATCACCGTGGCGGTGCTGACCTTCTGCGTGCGACAGCTCGGGCTCCACTACCTGATCGGCAACGCGATCGCGATCGGGGTCGGGACGGCGTGGAATTTCGCGATCAACCTGCGCTGGAACTGGGCGGCGCCGCGGGCGAGCGGGGCGTGATCGCGCGCCTCATCCGGCTCGGCCTGTGGGCCATCGCGCTGGCCGCGATCGGCGCCTTCGTCGCGCTCTCGGCGCGACGCTTCGGCTGTCCGATCGAGCTGGGGAACGGCGAAGGCATGATGATGGACAGCGCCATCCGGCTCGCCCAGGGGCTGCCGCTCTATGTTCAGCCGACGCTGCATTTCATCCCGTTCGTTTACATGCCGATGTTCGCGGTGCTGGTGGCGCCGCTGGTCAAGCTGATGGGACCCGAGCTGTGGCAGGGGCGGCTGGTGGACCTGCTCGGCGTGCTCGGTTTCGCCGCCGCGGCGTTCGAGATCGTGCGCCGCGAGACCCGCAGCGCGCTGTTCGGCGCGGCGAGCGTCGCGCTGTTCCTGATGGGCCACGGCATCACGCGCGGCGGCTACGACGTGGTGCGCCCCGATCCCGTGATGCTGATGCTCGAGTTTGCCGGACTCGCGGTGCTGCGCTTCCGCGCCGATCGCTCGGGCGCGATCTGGGCCGGCGCGCTCACCGGACTCGGATTCTTCGCCAAGCAGCACGGGCTGCTGTTCGGATTCGCGGGGCTCGGCTACCTGCTGTTCCACGATCGGCGTCGCCTGCTGCCCTATGCGCTTGCGCTGCTGGCGGTCGCCGGTGGCGGTTATCTGTTGCTGACGCTGTGGCTCGGGCCGTGGTTCCCGTTCTACACCTACGACGTGCCGCGACACTGGTCGCAGATCTCCCGCGGCCGCATCTTCGTCTACCTGGGCGACGTGCTGGTCGGGAAGTTCGGCGCGCTCACCCTGCCCACCGCGATGGCGGTGACGCTCGGGCTCGTGGATCGCGCCGAATCGGGCGAGCGAGCGACCCACGGCCGCGAGTGGCTCTGGTACTGGGCGGCGCTCGGCGGCATCGGCACCGGACTGCTCGCGACGCTCGACCCCTACGCCTACTTCCACACGCTGATGCCGACCATCGCCGCGTTCGCGGTGGCCGGCCCGATCGCGCTTCACGCATTGGCCGCGCGCCTCGAGGGCGGCGCGCCGATCGCCGGCGCCGGAAGCATGGGCGCTCGCGACGCATCGCGTCCGGTCTCGGCGGTCGCCTGCGTGGTGCTGGCGCTCGCGTTCCTGCCGCTTCTCTATCCGATGCGCACGCTGCTGCCGCGGCCGGGGGCCGCCGCGACGCGTCGCGACTACGTCGAGAAGCTGCGCTCGCTCCCGGGGCCGGTGCTGCTCCCGTTCCACGGCTATTTCACCACGCTGGCCGGGAAGGGCACCGGCATGTGCGTGCTGCCGCTCGACGACGTGGTGCGTGCGAAGGGCAACGCGCTCCTGAAGCGCGACCCGCGCTACTTCGAGCGCATGTTCGATTCGCTGCGCGCCGGACCCAATCGGCCGCTGATCGTGAGCGACACGGTGTTCGCCAAGTGCGGCGACGCCTCGCGCTCGATGTGGGCCTCGCTGGACGGGCCCTACGCCCAAGCCGGCGATCTGGGTGAGCTGACGGAACGGCTGCGTCCTTTGGCGGGGAGCCTGAACGCCCCCACCTGGATCTACGTGCCGGTCGATTCGGGACGGAACGCGGCCAGGCCCTGATGCCGTCGGGCGCGCACCGGGCGCCGCGCGGCGGCGATCCGGGCCGGGCGTTTCGCACGGCCTGGGTGAGTAGACCCTGCGCCTCGCAAGCCCGCTCGGGGCGCGGTCGTGCGCGATCGATGTGGAGCGGAGAGCGCCCGGCGCGGCCCGCTCCGTGCACACTAATGTCACTTGTCGGGACACCCCGCGATCACTAGCATCGGGGCATTCGGGAGGGTCGGTCGTACCCCACGACGCCCGCCAGCCTCCGGAGATCCATTGAACCGCAACTTGCCACGACGCCCGGCCGCCGCCAGGTGCGCGCTGCTCGTCGCGCTCGCCGGCACGATCCTGTTCGCGCCCCGCGCGCACGCCACTCCCGTCGTCCCCGGTCAGTTCGTGGTCGAAGACATCGCGCCGGGCGCGAACTTCGACACGCCCACCAGCATCGCGCCGCTCCCCGATGGCCGCATCCTGGTCGCCGAGAAACGCGGACACGTGTGGATGGTGAAGAACGGCGTCAAGCTGCCGAATCCGGTGTGGGCCCACGACAGCGAAGTGCTCAACTCCTACGACCGCGGACTGCTGTGCGTCACCGTGGATCCGCACTTCTACCAGAACCACTACGTGTACCTGCTCTACACGGTGGATCCCGACTCCGACAACGTCGAGGACCAGCTCGACGCCTTTGGCCGGCTCTCGCGCTTCACCATGAGCACGGCCGACACCAACGTCATCGACACCACCACGCGCGTCGTCTTGATGGGCGATACCTGGAGCCACGGCCCGCTGATCGCCACCGGCTCGCACACGATTGCCTCGCTGCGCTGGGGCACCGACGGCAGCCTGCTCATGTCGGTGGGCGACGGCGCCGACTTCACCGTCGGCCCCGACGCCGGCGGGCTCTACCCGCAGGACTTCGTGCCCGGGCGGACCAATCCGGCCGAAGACATCGGCTCGTACCGTTCGCAATACATCAAGAGCCTGTGCGGCAAGGTGCTGCGCATCAATCCCGCCGACGGCCACGGCTATCCGAGCAATCCCTTCTACAACGGCGATCCCACCGCGCCCCAGTCCAAGGTCTGGGCGTACGGCTTCCGCAATCCGTTCCGTTTCTGCGTGCGGCCGGGCTCGGGCGCCACCGATCCGGGCGCGGGCAATCCGGGCGCGATCTACATCGGCGACGTCGGCTGGAACGACTGGGAAGAGATGGACGTGTTCACGGGCGGTGGCCACAACTTCGGCTGGCCGTGCTGGGAGGGCCCGGTGCAGCAGGCGGAGTACTGGCCGCTCGCCCCTTCGCACCTCGGCTGCGACTCGATTGGCGTCGTTCCCGACGATCCCTCGCCGGTCACCACGCCGGCCGCCGACTGGCATCATCGTCTCGACTACGCCGGCAATCCGCCGGGCTTCCTCGGCAACTGCTCGATCGGCGGCGTGTTCTACAGCGACACGCTCTACCCGGCTCAGTACCGGGGCAAGTATTTCCACGGCGATTACGGCCAGAACTGGGTGCGGGTCGCCACCATGTCGCCGACCAATCAGCTGCTGTCGTTCGACGCGTTCGGATCCAACATGGACGGCCCGGTGGACTTCCAGCTCGAGCCCGGCACCGGCAACATCCTCTACGTCGCGATCCTCGCCAATCAGGTGCGCCGCATCCGCTACACCGGCCCGATCGGCGGCGACACGCCGCCGGTGGCGATCGGGAGCGCCACGCCCACCGTGGGCCCGGCGCCGCTGCAGGTGCAGTTCAACGACTCGAACAGCTACGACGCCGACGGCGACTCGCTCGCCATCACCTGGATCTTCGGCGATGGCAGCGGCACCACGCAGCGCAATCCCGAGCACACCTACGCGCAGGCCGGCGACTATCAGGCGCTGCTGATCGTGGACGACGGTCGCCAGGGCGAGTCGCGAGACACCGTGGTGGTGCTGGTTTCACCTCTCACCACCTTCCCCTCGGCGCCGGTCATCGACAACTTCAATCGCGCCGACGGGCCGCTCAGCTCGCCGTGGACCGCGGATGTCGGCGGGCTCGGGGTGTCGGGCAACCGCCTGGTGCAGACCTCGGGCTACGGCTTCCCGATCTACGACCAGATCTTCGGCCCCGATCAGGAGGCTTACATCACCTTCAGCACCATCACCGGCAGCGCCGCGCCCGAGCGCGACCTGGTGCTGAAAGCGCAGGGCACCAACGACGCGGTGGCGCACATCGAGGTGCGCTACGACGCCACGCTCAACCAGGTGGATGTCGGCACCTACGATCCGGCCAACGGCTGGCTGGTGCAGGGCACGCCGATTCCCGCGACCTTCGCGGCCGGCGATCGCTTCGGTGCGCGCGCCTACGCCAACGGGCAGGTCGAGGTCTACCAGAACGCCACCCGCATCGGGGTGCGGAATCTCACCGGCTGGCCGCAGACCCAGAGCGGCGGTCGCATCGGATTGACGCTCGACGCCGCCAACAAGGGCAGCTTCGACGATTTCGGGGGCGGCGACGTGGTGTTCGCGGTCAATCATCCGCCCACCGCGCACATCACCAGCCCGGTCGACAGCACCTTCTACGTCGTGCCCGAGACCATTCTGCTGCGCGGCACCAAGGGCGACGTCGAGGATTCGCTGAGTCAGCTCCAGGTGCACTGGGGCGTGATCCTCCATCACAACAATCACGTTCACATCGCGCTCGAGTTCGACGGCGACAGCGCCCAGTTCGCGACCATCGATCACGACGACGGGACCGGCGTGTACTACGAAGTGAAGATGGTGGTGACCGACTCGGGCGGCATGCGCAGCGACACGATGCACGTGGCGGTCTTCCCCGAGGCCGACCTCGAGCCCTCGGCGATCACCACCGACGCCGGCACTCTCGGCGCCGGTGTGCCCACCCAATTCAGCTTCGAGATGCGCAACCACGGTCACCTGCTGGCGCACACGTCCCACTGGCAGCTGCTGATGGACAATCTGACGCTCGCTCAGGGCGACACCCTGGTCCTGCCGCTCGACAGCACGTTGGTCTCGTTCACGGTGCCGGCCAACACCTTCAGCTCCGGCATGCACACGCTGCGCGCGGTGCTCGACACGCTGAACTCGGTGGTCGAGACCAACGAGAACAACAACGTGGTGGTCCAGTCCCTGGCGGTGCCGGGCGGCAGCACCGCGGTTGGGAGCGGATTGCCCACCGTGCTGGCGCTCTCGCAAGGTCTGCCCAACCCGTCGCACGGCGAGGTGCGCTTCGCGCTCGACCTGCCCCAGAGCGGCGATGTGAGCTTCCAGATCCTCGACATCCAGGGGCGCGAGGTCCTGAACCAGACGCCGCGCACCATGGGGGCGGGGCGCTGGAGCCTGCACTGGGACGGCCGGATCGGCGGCGCTCCCGCTCCCCCCGGGCTCTATCTGGCACGGGTGAGGGTCGGCGGCCGGGTCATGATCCGGAGGCTTGCGCTCCTTCGGTGATCAGCCCGGAGCCGGACCGACCGCGGCCGGCGCCCATTGACTTGGAGGGCGCGCGCGCCGAACATGACCCGGCTCACGGCCCTCGACAGGGCCGCCCCCGGTTCGTCTTGCACCACGCCTTCCGCGTGCCGCAGCCGGGATTCCGCATCTTGCTCGCGCCGGAGGGGCACTCGTGTCGGGTCGTGCCGTTGCGCTCATCGCGCTCGTGTGGCTGGGCGCGAGCGGGCTCGCCTCGGAAGCCGCGGCGCTCCCGGTGGTGCCGCCCAGCTTCGCCGTGGACGACGCCGCGCCCGGTGCGGTCTTCCTGGTGCCGACGGCGATGGCGTTCCTGCCCGACGGGCGCTTCCTGGTCGCCGAGAAGCGCGGCCGGGTCTACGAGGTGCGCGACGGGATCCGCCAGCCCAATCCGCTCTGGGCGCACGAGAACGAGGTGCTCGACGAGCACGACCGCGGGCTGCTCGGGCTGGCGGTGGATCCGAACTACTTCGCCAACCACTACATCTATCTCTTCTACTGCGTCGATCCCGACTCCGACGGCAACGATCTGAACGACGACGCGTTCACGCGGCTCACGCGCTATCAGGTGGGCTTCGCCGACTCGTCGGTGGTGGACAGCAGCACGCGCACGATTCTGCTGGGCGTGGACTGGCCCCACGCGCCGATCTCGGCCTCGCCGTCGCACCTCGGCGGGTGCCTGCGCTGGGGAACCGACGGCAGCCTGCTGGTGTCGGTCGGCGACGGCGCTCAATTCGATCTCGCCGACGCGGGCGGCAACGATCCCGGAGAGTTCGGCCCCGGTCGTGCCGACCCGTATCAGGACGTGGGAGCGTTTCGCGCGCAGGACATCCTTAGCCTCAACGGCAAGATCCTGCGGCTCGATCCCGCCAACGGCCTCGGCTACACGAGCAATCCCTACTACGATGGCGATCCGGCTTCGATTCGATCCCGCGTCTGGTGCTACGGACTGCGCAATCCGTTCCGCTTCACGGTGCGGCCGGGAAGCGGCGCCTCGAATCCGGCGGCGGGCGACCCCGGCTCGCTGTACATCGGCGATGTCGGCTGGAACAACTTCGACGAGATGGACATCGCGCCCGGCTCGGGATTCAACTTCGGCTGGCCGTGCTACGAGGCGCTCCACTACAACAACTCGTATCAGATCGCGAATCCGGCTCACAGCGGCTGCGGCACCACCGGCACGCCGACCAACCCCTCGCCGTTCACGGCGCCCGCCACTTCCTGGAGTCACGGCATTCCCGATCTGAGCGATCCCCAGGGATTCACGGGCAACTGCTCGATCGGCGGCGCGTTCTACACCGGCACTCGCTATCCGCCGATTTATCGCGGCCAGTACTTTTTCGCCGACTACGGGCAGAACTGGATCAAGGTGTGCGTGGTGGACTCCGCCGACGACCGCGTGCAGCTGCTGGACTTCGGTAGCTCGCTCGACGGCCCGGTGGATTTCGCGGTGCACCCGCTCACCGGCGACCTCTACTACGTCTCGATCACCAATCAGCAGGTGCGCCGGATCCGTTACACCGGCACCGTCGATGGCAATTCGCCGCCGGTGGCTGCGATCAGCGCGGCGCCCGCGCTTGGCGCTGCGCCGCTGCGCGTCAGCTTCTCCGCCGCCGGAAGCGTGGATCCCGACGGCGACCCGCTCGACTATCGTTGGCTGTTCGGCGACGGCACCGCCGGCACGGGCCTCAGCACCAGCCACCTCTACAATTCCTTCGGGATCATCACCCCGCAGCTCACCGTCACGGACAGCCATGGCGCGGTGGACGTGAAGACCGCCGAGCTCGGCATCAGCCCGCCGGGCACCGGCTTTCCGACCACCAACATCCTCGACGACTTCAATCGTCCCGATGGGCCGGTGGGGCCTCCGTGGGTGGACAACACTGTCGGTCTCTCGATCGTGAGCACGGTGCTCACCACCGTGGCCCCGACCAACACGACGGTGTGGAACGGGGCGAGTTTCGGGCCGAAGCAGGAAGCGTTCATGACCCTGGTCGCGCCGATCGAGGTCGGGGAGGAAAACCTGATGCTCAAGGTCCAGGGCACGAGCTGGTCCACCGGGCACATCGAGGTGCGCTACGACCCGGGCGCTCGCACGGTCACGGTCAACACCTACGATCCCGGGCAGGGCTGGTTCGGTCGCGGCATCGCGTCCGTCACATTCCTGCCCGGCGATCAGTTCGGTGCGCGCGCGGATTCCGACAGCGTGGTGGTGTTCAAGAACGGGGCGAGCGTCGCGAGATTCAGCCTGGGAGAGTGGCAATTCGCGCACAACGGCGGACGCATCGGGATCACCGCCACGGGGCTCCAGAATGGCGGCCTGATCGACAACTTCGGCGGTGGCGACGTGGTGACGATCACGAATACCAGGCCGGTCGCAAAGATTCTCCAGCCTGCCGACGGCTCGACCTACTACGCGAGCCAGACGATCGACCTTTCCGGGACCGGCCAGGACGCCGAGTCGCCACCCGATCAGCTGTTCTACGAATGGATCGTGGATCTCCTTCACAACAATCACATCCATCCCTCGATCTACGACTTCACCGGCAGCCAGGCCGCATTCACCGGCATGAACCACGACGACGGGACGGGAGTGCATCTGTTGATCAAGTTCACGGCCACCGATCCGCAGGGTTACGTGAGCGATACGGCCTATGTCTCGATCTGGCCCGAGATCGACCTCAGGCCGGGGGAGATCGTCGTGACTCCGAGCCAGCCTGCCGCGAACAGCAGCACGCAATTCTCCTTCGCGATCCACAACGACGGCCGGATGCCCGCGCCCATCTCGCACTGGGTGCTGAGCGCCGGCCATCAGGTGATCGCCCAGGGCGATACCGTGGTCAACGCCCTCGACAGTCTCACGCAGACGATCACGGCTTCGCTGGGCGTGCCGGGCTTCGTCACGGTGCGGCTGACCGCCGATTCGCTCGGCGCCGTGCACGAGACCAACGAGGCCAACAACGTCAGCCTGCGCACCGTGGCCGTGACGCGCGGTCTCGCCGATGCGGCCGAGGCGCCTCCGGCGCGTCTCGAGCTTTCGCTGCCCTCGCCGAATCCGAGCCGCGGGCCGGTGAGCTTCGCGCTCGCGCTTCCCGAGGCTGCCGAGGTCGACTTGAAGGTGCTGGACTTGCAGGGCCGGTTGATCTACGAGGAGCCGCGCCGGCAGCGGCAGCCCGGCCGCTGGACCCTGGCCTGGGACGGGAACCTGGCCGGCCGCCGGCCAGCACCGGCGGGGGTCTACCTGGCCAGGATTCGGGTGGCAAAGGAGAACTTCACCCGGAGGATCGCCCTGATCCGGTGACCCCGAGTCCGGAAGTCACTCGGGGATTGACGTTTGACCCGTCCATGACGGACCATTGAGCCTGGCTCCGCGCTGGTCCCCACCCGGCAGGCTGGAGGTTCGGCGCTGTTCCGCGCGTACCCCGCGGAAAAGTATCTGAACTCGACCCAGCTTGATCCGGAGGTTTCTCGATGCGCGGCCGTCGGTTCGCATTGCTTGCACTCGCGCTGCTTGGCAGCGCGACTCTCCCGGCCATTTCGCGAGCCGTCACGTTCCCGACCAACTTCGCGGTGGACGACGCCGTGCCCGGCGCAGGATTCAACGTGCCCACCAGCATCGCGTTCCTTCCCGACGGCCGCTTCTTCGTGGCCGAGAAGGCCGGTCGCGTATTCGAGGTGCGCAACGGCGTGAAGCAGTCGAACCCGCTCTGGGACGGACAGAACGAAGTGCTCAACGTGAACGACCGCGGGCTGCTGTGCGTCGCGGTTGATCCCCACTACTTCGTCAATCACTTCATCTACCTGCTCTACACCGTCGACCCCGATTCGAACGGCGACGACAGCAACGACGACGCGTTCGCGCGGCTGACGCGCTACACCGTCAACTTCACCGACTCGTCGTCGGTGGTCGCCTCGTCGCGCACCATCCTGCTCGGCTACAACTGGCCGAATGGACCGTTGTCGGCTTCGCCTTCGCACACCATCGGGGCGATGCGCTGGGGCGCCGACGGCAGCCTGATGGTGTCGGTGGGGGATGGCGCGCAGTTCGACAGCGCCGACAAGGGTGGCCAGGACGCGGGGGCGTTCGGCACCGGCAAGACCAGCTCCAACGAGGACATCGGCTCCTACCGATCTCAGGACATCACCGGGCTCGACGGCAAGGTGCTGCGCCTCAATCCGGCGAACGGCCACGGCTACGCCAACAACCCCTACGCCAATTCCAACCTCGCCTCGCCGCAGTCGAAGATCTGGTGCTACGGGTTGCGGAATCCATTCCGCTTCAACCTGCGCCCCGGCACCGGCGCCGCCGACACCTCGGCCGCGCAGCCGGGCACGCTCTACATCGGCGACGTGGGCTGGAACACCTGGGAAGAGATGAACGTCTGCAAGGTCCCGGGCGTCAATTTCGGCTGGCCGTGCTACGAGGGCCTCGGGCCGCAGGGCAGCTATCAGGCGTTGAGCCCCGCGCACAACGGTTGCAACTCATTCGGCTCGGCCACCAATCCGGCGCAGCCCACCGCGCCGCTCGCCACTTGGAACCACGGCGATCCCTCGCTCGGCACGCCGGCGGGCTTCTCGGGCAACTGCTCGGTCGGCGGCGTCTTCTACACGCGTACGTCCTACCCGGTGCAGTACCGCAATCAATACATTTTCGGAGACTACGGGCAGAACTGGATCAAGGTCGCGACGCTCGACGTGAACGACAACCTGGTCGGGATCACCGATTTCATCTCCAACGCCGACGCGCCGGTGGATTTCGCCACCGACCCGATCAGCGGCGACGTGTTCTACGTCTCGATCACCACCAATCAGGTGCGCCGCATCCGCTACACGGCCTCGACCGGCGGCAACACGCCGCCGGTGGCCAGCGCCAACGGGACCCCGGTGTCGGGGCAGGCGCCGCTGACCGTCAACTTCACCAGCGCGGGCACCATGGATCCGGACGGCGATCCGTTCACGCTGAGCTGGGCGTTCGCCGATGGCACCGGCTCGACCCAGGCCAATCCCACGCATACCTACGCGAACGCCGGCGTCTACAACGCACAGCTCACGGTGACCGACAACCGCGGCGGTACCGACATCCGTTACGTCACGATCACCGTCAATCCCACCAGTGGCCCCTTCCCCAGCACCCAGGTGCTCGACAGCTTCAATCGCGCCAACGGCCCGATCGGCAGCCCGTGGACCGACGGCACGGTGGGGCTTCAGATCGCCAACAACGCGCTGGTGCAGTCGGGGCAGACCACTTCGAACTCGGTGGTCTGGAACGGGGCCACGTTTGGCGCCAATCAGGAGGAGTACTTCACGTTCTTCAACTCGTCGGCGTCGGCCTCGGAGGAGAATCTGATGCTCAAGGTGCAGGGCACCACCTGGAGCACCGGTCACATCGAGGTGAACTACAACGCCGCGCAGCAACGGGTGTACGTCAACACCTACGCCCCGGGGCAGAACTGGATCGGCCGCGGCTTCATCTCGAACGTGATCTTCAACTCCGGCGATACGTTCGGCGCGCGCGCGGACTCGGTCGGTAACGTCGAGGTGTTCAAGAACGGCGGCAAGCTCGGGCAGATCTCGGTGGCGGGATGGCCGTTCGCGACCGGGGGCGGGCGGCTCGGCCTCACGCTCACCTCGCTCAACGGCTCGATCCTCGACAACTTTGGCGGCGGCAACACCATCAACAACGCCAACACCAAACCGGTCGCCCAGATCCTGCTGCCGCACGACGGCGACGTCTACTGGGCGGGCGAGACCATCAACCTCTCCGGCACTGCGACCGATGCGCAGTCGCCGACCGACTCGCTCACTCTCAACTGGGTGCTCGATCTGCTGCACAACAACCACGTCCATCCGGCAAGCTGGGTGTTCACCGGGCCGACCGCGTCGTTCCTGGGTGTCAACCACGATGACGGCACCGGGGTCCACATCAAGGTGAAGCTCACGGCTACGGATCCGCAGGGACTGGTGAGCGACACGGCCAGCGTGTTCATCTGGCCGGAGCTGGATCTCGCGCCGTCGGCGGTGACCGTGACGCCCGACCCGCCGATCGCCACCCAAAGCGCGCAATGGAGCTTCAAGCTCTACGATTCGAAGCGCATGCCGGCGCCGATCTCGCACTGGGTGCTGCGCGCTGGTAACAACCTGGTCGCGCAGGGCGATACCATCGTCGCCGCGATGGACAGCGTGACCATCAATGTGACCGCGCCGGCACCGGCCGCCGGTGCCTACACGCTGCGGCTGGTCGCCGACTCGCTGGCCGCGGTGCACGAGACCGACGAGACCAACAATGTGAGCATGCGCTCGCTCACCGTGAATCCGCTGCCCGGCAACCATCCGCCGGTGGCGGCCGCGACCGGCAGTCCGCTCTCCGGCCAGGCGCCGCTCACCGTCAATTTCTCGGGCTCGGGCTCGACCGATCCCGACGGCGATCCGCTCACCTACGCGTGGACGTTCGGAGACGGAGCGAATGGGAACGGCGTGTCGACCTCGCACACCTACGCGAGTGCCGGCACCTACACCGCCTCGCTGACGGTCAACGACGGCCGCGGCGGGAGCAACAGCGCCAATCTCACCGTGACCGTGACCACGCCGCCCAACCAGTTCCCGCAGACCGCGGTGCTCGACAATTTCAATCGGGCGAATGGCGCGGTCGGCGGCTCATGGGTGGATGGAACCGCCGGGCTCACCGTCAACAGCAACGCGCTCACCCAGACCCAGACCGACAACTCGACGGTGTGGAATGGCGGCAGTTTCGGCGCGACCCAGGAGATCTACTTCACGTTCGCGGCCATCAACAACTCGGCGCCCGAGCACAATCTGATGCTCAAGGTGCAGGGCACGACCTGGAGCACCGGGCACATCGAGGTGGCCTACAACGGTCCGCAGTCGCGCATCACCGTCAACACCTACGCCCCGAATCAGGGCTGGGTCGGACGCGGCACGATCAGCAACGTGACGTTCGCGGCCGGCGATCGATTCGGCGCGCGCACCGACGCGAGCGGCAACGTGGACGTCTACAAGAACACCACCAAGCTCGCGACCGTCAGCGTCGGCAACTGGCCGTTCGTGGGGAGCGGCGGCCGGCTGGGCCTCACGCTCACCGGCACCAGCGGCACGCGCATCGACGACTTTGGCGGCGGCACGGTGACCGGGGCGCCGGTGCCGCAGCCCGATCTCCAGGTCTCGGCGGTGACGGTGACGCCCGATCCGCCGACCGCGACCCAGAGCGCGGCGTACAACTTCAAGCTCTACAATCGGGGCAGCGCCAACGCCGGCACCTCGCACTGGGTGTTGAGCGCCGGCTCGACGCTGCTCGGCCAGGGCGACAACGCGGTCAACGCCGGCGACAGCGCGAGTCTCAGCGTCAACGCCAGCATCGCCAGCGCCGGCACTTACGTGCTGCGTCTGGTCGCCGACTCGCTGGGCGCGGTGGCCGAGAGCATCGAGACCAACAACGCGAGCGTCCGCCCGCTGACCGTCAATCCGCTGCCTGGCAATCATCCGCCGGTCGCGGTGGCCTCGGGCAGCCCGACCACCGGCACCGCGCCGCTCACCGTCAACTTCTCGGGCTCGGGATCGAGCGATCCCGACAGCGACCCGCTCTCGTACGCGTGGGCGTTTGGCGATGGCGTGAACGGCAACGGGCTCGCCACCTCGCATCAGTACGCGGCCGGAAACTTCTTCGCGATCCTGACCGTGACCGATGGGCGCGGCGGCAGCGACACCGCCGGCGTCAACGTGAGCGTCACGCCCGCGGCCACCGGCTTCCCGCAGACCGCGGTGCTGGACAACTTCAATCGCGCCAACGGAGCGATCGGCGGCTCGTGGGTGGACGCGACGTCGGGCCTCACCATCAACAGCAACCAGCTCGCCCAGACCGTGACCACCAACAGCACGGTCTGGAACGGCGGTACCTTCGGTGCGGTGCAGGAGGCCTATCTCACCATCGCCACCGCCGGCACCAACGTTCAGGAGCAGAACCTGATGCTCAAGGTGCAGGGCACGAGCTGGAGCACCGGACACATCGAGGTCGCCTACATCGCGGCCGACGGCAAGGTCTACGTGAACACCTACGCTCCAACCCAGGGCTGGATCGGGCGCGGCTCGGTGGCGGCGTCATTCACCACCGGCAATCAGTTCGGAGCGCGCGCCGACGCCTCGGGCAACGTCACCATCTACAAGAACGGCGTCTCGCTCGGCACGCTGTCGGTCGGCAACTGGCCGTTCGCCGCGAGCGGCGGCCATCTCGGCCTGACGCTCACCGGCGCCTCGACCGCACGCTACGACGACTTCGGTGGCGGGACCGTTCCGGGCACGGCGATGATCGCGACACTGCCGGGCGAAGCGACGCAGATGCTGCGCACCGTGCCGTTGCCGACCTCGCTGGCGCTCTCGAGCCCGTTCCCCAATCCCACCGACGGCTCGGTGTCGCTCTCGCTCGACCTGCCGCGGGATTCGCAGGTGGGCTTCGAGGTCTACGACGTGCAGGGTCGCCAGGTGTGGGGCGCCGAGTCGCGCGCCTACAATGCCGGCCACTGGACGCTGCGCTGGGACGGCATGACGGTGCGCGGTCGCGCTGGCGTCGGCATCTATCTCGCGCGGGTCAGGGTCAACGGGGAGACGATGATGCGGAGGTTTGCGGTGGTGAGGTAGAGGGCCTCCGAGGAGCGGCGGTCACCGCCTGGTGCTCGCCGCTCCTCTGATCCCGCAGGTCTCAAGAGTCACCTGTTCTTCCCCAGCTTCACGAACGGCGGGGTGAAGAGCATCACGCCGAACTCGAATTTCGATCCGCCCGACCCTCGAATTTACGGCAACGCGGCGAGCTTGGGTTCGGCCGGGCCCAGCTCGAACCACACCACGATGAAGCCGTCACCGCTTTCGTAGCGACGCCAGTGGGTGATGTTGAGCGCCGGATCGCGCGAGGCTTCGAGCGGGTGCGCGACCAGGTCGGCCCATCCGGGCCACGCGCGCGAGGGGTCGCGGAACACCAGCAGGACGTTGCGGAACTCGCAATGCCTTCGGCACGCCGCCATGTCTTCGGGGCGGCGCGACAGGTGGATCACCGGCCGGCGCGCCTCCCACGCCAGCTCGGGGCCGAGGTTGCACATCACCGGCTCGCCCTTCGACACCTGCTGGTTGAGCAGCACCGCGATCTTGAGCAAGGTGAGCGCGCCGGGAGTGCCGCGCTCCTGCGAGAATCGTCGTGCGTCCGCGAGGCCGCGTGAAGTCTGCAGCGTTCCCCACACCAGCACGATCCCGGCGACGAGGAGCGAGAGCACGCGCCGGGCGCGGGGCGAGAGCCCGGCGTTCTGCCAGTGCGCGAACAGGCCCCAGCAGGCGAGCGTCCCGGCGGCTTCGAGCAGCACGCGCGCGGCGAACACATTCTTCAGCCAGGGAATCGTCGCCGCGGCGAAGCCGAGACTGATGGCCGCGATCGCCACCATCACGACGCCGGCTAGCGCCTGGGTGCGCTGGGGCTTGGCGACCGCGAGCCAGGCGGGGAGCGCGATCACCCACAGCGCGCGCGGTCCGATCAGCAGTCCGGAAATCAGCGCGGGCAGGTTGCCCGCGACCTTGCGCGCGAGCGGCGCCCACGCGGCGAGCCCGCGCGGGAAGTCCGGAAGTTCGGGCAGGTGGTAGATATCGAACCCGCTCATGCCGCGAACGCCGTCCCAGATGACCAGCCGCGAGAGGTCGGCGATCGGCGATCCGAACGCGCGCGTCTTGTAGATCCACCACGGGAGCAGCGGCAGCGCGAATCCGACCACGCTCCAGATCGCGACGCGCACTCGCCGCTCACGCGGAGCGTCGAGCGCGGCCGCGGCGATCAGCAGCGGCGCGATCGCGTAGCCCGCGAACCGGAAGCTGGTGGTGAGCCCAAGCAGCAGTCCGTACAGCACCGGCCACTTGTGAGCACGGCCAAGCACCAGCGCCGCCATGGCCCCGATCAGGCCGAACGCGAACGGCAGGTCGCTGGCCGGACTCATCGCGAAGTGCTGCGCCTCGGGATCGAGCAGGAACGCCGTACCGATCACGAAGCCGCCGGCCGCGTGCCAGCCGTTCGAGAGGTCGGGCGCCAGGCGCTCGAGCAGATGACGAGCGCCGATCCCCAGCGAAACGCCGGCCATCACGAAGCACATGAACGGGAACGAGAGCAGCAGCCATTCGCGCTGGTCGGGGCGCGCCCACGCGCCGTAGTGCGAGCCCTCGCGGTTGACGGGATTCGGAAGCAGCTTCTCGACCAGGGCGTCGATTCCGACCATGCCGGGCTGGATCATGGCGAGGGGCCACGGCGGCCCCGGGCGCAGCCCCAGCTCGATCGGAAGCGCGAACGGCGTGTCGAGCAGGCCGTGCTGCGCCAGCTCGCGGCCGGCCAGCGCGTATTGCGACGTGTCGTAGTTGAGGACCGGCGAGCGCCGGCCCAGGTCCCAGGCCTCGGCGTGCAGGATCCAGAGCAGGATCCCGGCGAACAGCAGCCCGAGATTCATCAGCGCGTTGGGGAGCGACATCCGTGTCCTGCGCACGCCGCAGACTAGCATGGGCCGCGGTGCGGCGCGGTTGCGCCGCCGATGAGCCCGGTTGCGTCGCACGGCACCGATCGCCATGCTGCGGGCGTGAGCGCCGAATTCATCCACCGCTTCGTTCCCGGCACGCGCGACGATCTCACGCTGCTGCTGCTCCACGGCACCGGCGGCAACGAGGACGATCTGCTGCCGCTGGGCCCGATGCTGGCCCCGGGCGCCGCGGTGTTGAGCCCGCGAGGCCGCGTGCTCGAGCACGGCATGCCGCGCTTCTTCCGGCGGCTCGCCGAGGGTGTGTTCGACGTGCCCGACCTGATCGCGCGCGCGGGCGAGCTGGCGCGGTTCGTCGGTGAGGCCGCGACGCGCCACGGCTTCGATCCCGGCCGTGTCGTCGCGGTCGGATTTTCGAATGGGGCCAATATCGCGGCTGGATTGCTCCTGCTCGAGCCCGCCGTTCTCGCCGGCGCGGCCCTGATCCGGCCGATGGTGCCGCTGCGGCCCGAGACGCCGCCACAGTTGCGCGGCCGCGCGGTCTTGATCGCGGCGGGCCGCCGCGATCCCACCGTGCCGCGCGGCCAGACCGACGCGCTGGCGGCGATGCTGCGCGAGGCCGGCGCCGACGTCGAGGTGAGCTGGAGCGATGCCGGCCACGAGCTGGCGCCGGGCGACATCCGCGCCACGCGCGAGTGGCTCGAAAAGTACTTTCCCGCGCGGCCGGTCTGAGCAATGATCAGCGGGTCGTGTGACTCTCCCCCGAGTCAGGAAGAGCCATGTACGAAACGCCGCCCGAACGATTCGGGCGAGCCCGCGGCACGTTCCGCGGTCTGCTGATCTTCGCCAGCGTTCCCACCTCGATCGCGGGGCTGTGGCTGCTGATCGTGACCACTACCGTTCTGCCGGCGCGCGACCCCGCGCACGTTCAGACCTGGGCGGCGGTGATGCTCGGTTGCTTCGGATTGGTGGGGCTGAGCGCCGCCTACTTGCGGGCCGCGACGCCGGGCACCACGTTGCGCTCGGCTCTGATCACGCTCTCACTCGCCGCGCTGGCGTTCGGGCTCTATGCGATCGCGAGCATGACGCAGGCGCCCGCCAGCCGGTTCGAGGGCTACGTGCTGCTGATCGGCGCGATTCTCGCCGGGCATGGACTTGCCGGGCTGCTCTCCGGGATTTCGGGGATGAGATCCGCGCGGGCGCGCGCCGCGGTGATCGCGCCAGGCCGCTCGTTAGATCACCTCGAGCGGCGGCAGGGCGCTTAGAACTCCAGCCCTCACTGCGCTCCGGTAGAGATGCTCGAGCGCGCGCTTCCCGGTGTCGCCCATGTCGAGCGTCAGATCGTTGACGTACATGTGGACGAAGGTCTTTCCCTTCGCGACGTCGAGCCCGCGCCCGAACTGGAGCGCGTAGCGGATCGCTTCGTCCTCGTGGGCGATCGCTGCCACGATGCTGGCGCGGAAACCCTCGGTCGCCGCGCGCATCAGCCCGGGGCCGAGATCGCGACGCACCACGTCGAGCCCGAGCGGCACCGGCAGTCCGTCCCGCTGCTTCCACAGCTCGCCGAAATCGAGCACCTTGACCAGGCCCTCTTCGCCGTAGGTGAGCTGGCTCTCGTGGATGATCACGCCGGCGTCGAACTCGCCGGCCGCGACGCGTGCGGGAATCTGGTCGAACATCACCTCCACGGGCAGGCACTCCGGGCATTCGATCCGCAGCAGCAGCGCCGCGGTGGTGAGCTTGCCGGGGATCGCGACGCGCTTGCCGCGCAGCGAGTCGAACGAGCGCTCCGCGCGCGACACCACGATCGGCCCGTAGCCGAGCCCCATCGAGGCTCCGCAGCTCATCACCGCGTATCGGTCGGCGAGATGGGCATAGGCATGGGCCGACACCGCCGTGATCTCGAGATCGGCCGAGTCGATCGCGCGGCGATTCAGGCTCTGGATGTCCTGGAGCACGTGCTCCACCCGGCAGCCTGGAATTGCGGCCAGGCCGGTGTGGAAGCCGTAGAACATGTAGGCGTCGTCGGCGTCGGGGCTGTGCCCGAAGCGGATCGTCCGCAGGGT
>DATKAB010000027.1 GCA_035498555.1 Candidatus Sulfotelmatobacter sp. | reverse complement strand
CCTCATCATGATCCGCCGGTCCGAAGTCCGCCCTTTCACCGAGAAGCAGATCACGCTGCTCAAGATCTTCGCCGACCAGGCGGTGATCGCGATCGAGAACGTGCGGCTGTTCAACGAGCTCGAGGCGCGCAACCGCGAACTCTCCGAGGCGCTCGAGCAGCAGACCGCGACCGCGGAGATCCTGCGCGTCATCAGCAGCTCGCCGACCGACGTTCAGCCGGTCGTCGCGGCGGTCGCGGAGAACGCGAAGCGCCTGTGCGAGGCGCAGGACGCCATCGTCTTCCTCCTCGCTGGAGACGTGCTTCAGCCGGTTGCGCACCACGGTCCCATCTTGAGGCCATCCAATGTCGACATTCCAGCCACGCGGGAAACCGTCACCGGCCGGGCGATCATCGATCGCCGAACCACGATGGTCGAAGATCTTCCCGCGGAACCCGAATCCGAGTTCCCGATCGGCGCGCAGCTCGCCAAGCAGTTCGGCTCCCGGACTGTGCTAGCGACGCCCCTGCTGCGCGAAGGTACCGCGCTCGGCGCCATCGTCATTCGCCGCAGCGAGGCCCGCCCATTCTCGGACAAGCAGATCAAGCTGCTCGAGACCTTCGCCGACCAGGCGGTGATCGCGATCGAAAACGTGCGGCTCTTCAACGAGCTCGAGGCGCGCAACCGCGAGCTGACCGAATCGCTCGAGCAGCAGACCGCGACCGCCGAGATCCTGCGCGTGATCTCGAGTTCGCCCACCGACCTTGCGCCGGTGTTCGATGCGGTGGCGAGGAGCGTGTCCCGGTTGTGCGACGCGCCCGACGTGGTCATCGCCCGAGCCGAGGGCGACGTCATGCGCTTCGCCGCGAGCGTCGGGCCGTTCGGCGAGACCTTCGGACCCGAGCTCACCGTTCCAATCGCCCGCGGCTCGGTGGCCGGTCGCGCGCTGCTCGAGCGGCGAACCATCCAGATCGACGACCTCGCAGCGGAGTCGGAGGGCGAGTACCCGGAGGGCAAGGCCCTACAGCGGCGCTACGGGCATCGGACCATGGTGGCGGCGCCACTGCTTTTCGGTGATACCGCGCTCGGGGCGATCGTGATGCTCCGGAAGGAAGTCAAGCCGTTCAGCGACAAGCAGCTCGCCCTGTTGCGGACCTTTGCGGACCAGGCGGTCATCGCGATCCAGAACGTGCGCCTCTTCAACGAGACGAAGGAGGCGCTGGATCAGCAGAAGGCATCCGCGGACGTGCTGCAGGTGATCTCGAGCTCGGTGGCCGACACGAAACCGGTGTTCGACAAGATTCTCGAGAGCTGCGGGCGGCTTTTTGAGGGCCAGAGTGTCGGCATATCCCTGGTCGGCGAGGACGGCGCCGTGCATCTAGCCGCCTACCAGGGTGCTCATCGGGAAGAACTCGAGCGGCACTATCCGGTACCGCTCAGCGAGGACTCCGGCGCCGGCGCGGCGATCCTGCAGCGACGCGTCGTTCACTATCCTGACGCCCGGGACGGACCGGATGTGCCCGAATACATGCGGCGCGGAGCCAGGATCACCGGCTACCGGTCCGCAATCCTCGCGCCGATGCTGTGGGAAGGCCGGGGGATCGGCGCGATCTTCGCGTGGCGCGCGGCCGTCGGTGAGTTCTCGGAGAAAGAGATCGCGCTGCTGAAGACCTTCGCCGACCAGGCGGTCATCGCAATCCAGAACGCCCGGCTGTTCAACGAGACGAAGGAGGCGCTCGATCAGCAGCGAGCCTCCGCTGAGGTGCTGCAGGTCATCTCGAGCTCGGTGGCCGACGCGAAACCGGTGTTCGACAAGATCCTGGAGAGCTGCGAGCGGCTGTTCGGAGGCCGGCACGTCGGGATCAACCTGATCGGTGAGGATGGTGCCGTGCACCTGGGCCCCTACCGCGGTCCGGGCCGGCAGGAGTTGGCGGGCATCTACCCGCTGCCGCTCACTCGGGCCTCGGCCTCCGGGGCGGCGATCCTCGAGCGCCGTGTGATGCACTATCCGGACGTCGAAGGCGGCGCGGACGTACCCGAGCCGGTGCGGCGCGGCGGCCGGATCATGGGTTTCAAGTCCTTCCTTTTCGCGCCGATGCTGTGGAAGGGGCGGGGGATCGGTGCAATCTGGGTCGGCCGCGACGCGATCGGTGAGTTTTCCGAGAAAGAGATTGCGCTGCTGAAGACTTTCGCCGACCAGGCCGTAATCGCGATCCAGAACGCGAAGCTCTTTCGCGAGATCCAGGAGAAAAGCCACCAGCTCGAGATCGCGAACCAGCACAAGTCGGCGTTCCTCGCCAACATGTCGCATGAGCTGCGCACGCCGCTCAACGCGGTGATCGGCTTCTCCGAGATGCTCGCCGCGCGCTACTTCGGCCAGCTGACGGAGAAGCAGGCCGAATACGTGAAGGACATCCACGGCTCTGGCAAGCACCTCCTCTCCCTGATCAACGACATCCTCGACCTCTCGAAGATCGAGGCCGGCCGCATGGAGCTCGAGGCCGCGGACTTCGACCTGCGCGCCGCCCTCGACAACGCGCTCACGCTGGTGCGCGAGCGCGCCCAGCGCAGCGGGATCGCGCTGCGGTTCGAGGCCGATCCGGAGCTCGGCCCCTTCCGCGGCGACGAGCGCAAGGTCAAGCAGGTAATACTGAACCTGCTCTCGAACGCGGTGAAGTTCACCCCGCGCGGCGGGGCGGTGGGCGTGGTCGCGCGGCAGGCGAATGGCAGCGCCGAGATCGCGGTCAAGGACACCGGGGTGGGCATCGCGCCCGCGGACCAGGAAACGATCTTCGAGGCGTTCCGGCAGGTCGGCACCGACGTCACGCGGAAGCGCGAAGGCACCGGCCTCGGCCTCGCACTCGCGCGCCGCTTCGTCGAGCTGCACGGCGGTACGATCCGCGTCGAGAGCGCGCCCGGCAAGGGCTCCACCTTCACGGTGACGCTCCCCGTCCGCAATGGCGAATGAGCTGATCCTGATCATCGAGGACCACGAGCAGAACCGCAAGCTCGCGCGCGACCTGCTCCAGGTCCACGGCTACCGCACGATCGAGGCTGAGACCGGTGAGGACGGCGTGACGCTCGCGGCGGAACGCGCACCCGCGCTGGTCGTGATGGACATCC
>DATKAB010000026.1 GCA_035498555.1 Candidatus Sulfotelmatobacter sp. | reverse complement strand
CGCTTCTCCTGCAGCCGTTGCTCGACGCTCGCACGCGTCGGGCGGGTCGCGACGCGCGGCCGGGGGCGCCGCCGCCGCCGCTCGAGCGCCTGCCAGACGCGCTCCAGCGCCAGCTGGCGATTGCGCGACTGCGAGCGCGACTCGGTGGCGATCCGGGTGAGCCCGGAGGGGCGGTGGGTGACGCGCACGCTCGACTCCGTCTTGTTCTTCTTCTGCCCGCCCGGCCCCGACGACTTGTAGGGGGTCACGGTGCAGTCTCGCGCGAGCCGGGCAAGATGCGGCGGCAGGCTCATGCCTACTCGAGCTGCTTGTGAAAGCGCTGGACGCTCATCGTGAACAGGAGCGCCGCGAACCCGGCCAGGGCCAGGGTCTGCGGCCAGATCGCGGCGAGGCCCACTCCCTTCAGGATGATGCCGCGCAGCGTTTGCAGGTAGTAGGTCAGCGGCAGGAACCAGCCCAGCCAGCGCGCGAACGCCGGCATCGCCTCGCGCGGAAACATGAAGCCCGAGAGCATGATGTTGGGCAGCAGGATGAACATCGAGGCCTGCATCGCCTGCGCCTGGGTGCGCGCCACCGTCGAGAAATAGAGTCCCAGCCCGAGGCTGGCGGTGATGAACAGCAGCGAGACCGCGTAGATCAGGAACAGGCTGCCGCGGATCGGCACGTGGAACAGCAGCGACCCCGCGATCAGCACCGTGGTCATCTGCACGTAGCCGACCAGCAGGTAGGGCGCGATCTTGCCGAGCATGATCTGGCTGCGGGTGAGCGGGGTCACGATCAGCTGCTCGAGGGTGCCGGTCTCGCGCTCGCGGACCACCGCCATCGCGGTGGTGATGATGAGCATGTTGGAGAGCAGCGCACCGATGATGCCCGGCACCATGAACAGGGCGTTCTTGAGCGCCGGGTTGTAGAGCGGTCGGATGCGAACGTCGATGGGCGGCACCTCGTTCACGGCGCGCACTCCTTCGCGCTGCTCGAGGATCTGTAGGCTCTGGCGCTGCCCGACCAGCTGGGCCGCGCCGATCGCGGCCTGCGACGAGGTGGGATCGGTGGCGTCCACCAGCACCTGGACCGCCACCGGCCGGCCGCGCTTCACGCTCTGCGCGTAGTCGGCGGGGATCACCACCGCGGCGCGGGCGCGCCCGCGATTCACTTCTTCGAGCGCGTCCGCGTAGGAGAGCACATCGCGGTGCAGCCGGAAATTGCCGGTGGCCACGAAGCGCTGGACCAGGTCGCGGCTCTCCTGGGTGCGATTCTGGTCGAACACCACGGTGGGGAGATTGCGAACGTCGGTGGTGATGGCGTACCCGAACAGGATCAGCTGCATCACCGGCACGCCCAGCATCATGCGCAGCGTCGCGCGGTCGCGCCGCATCTGGATGAATTCCTTCCAGAAGATGGCGCGAAGTCGCTCCGGGAAGATCCGGCCGAGCAACGAGACGCGCCGGACCGCGCTCGGGGCGGCGACACTCATGACTCGGCCTCCTGCAGCCTGACGAAGATGTCCTCGAGTGAAACATTGGTTCCGAACGCCGCCTTGACCTCGGTGGGCGTTCCAATCGCGGTGAGATGGCCGCGCGACAACATCGCGAGCCGATCGAAGCGTTCGGCCTCGTCCATGTAATGCGTGGTCACGATCATGGTGGTGCCGCTCTCCGAGAGCTCGCGGATGATCTGCCAGAACACGCGCCGCGCGGCCGGGTCCACGCCCGCGGTGGGTTCGTCGAGGAACAGCACCGGTGGCTCGTGCAGGAGCGAGCAGCCGAGCGCGAGCCGCTGCTTGTTGCCGCCCGACAGCGTGCCGGCGAGTTGCGAGCGTGACGCTTCGAGCCGCATCGTCCGGAGCGCCCAGTCGATGCGCGCCGGCGCGCGATCGCCCACCTCGTAGACGCCGGCGTAGAAGCGCAGGTTCTCCTCGACGGTGAGATCGCGATAGAGACCGAAGGCCTGCGACATGTAACCGATCCGGGTCTTGACCAGGTCGGGATGGCGCACGACGTCGATGCCGGCGACCGTGGCGTCGCCCGAGGTCGGCGCCAGCAGACCGCACAGCATGCGGATCGTGGTGGTCTTGCCCGATCCATTGGGCCCGAGGATGCCGAAGATCTCGCCGCGGCGGATTCCGAACGTGATGCCGGCGACCGCGATCAAGGGGCCGAACTTCCGCACCAGATCGTGGACCTCGATGACCGAGTCCACCGCCGGGCCGGGCGACGAGCCGCCGCGCAGCGGGCCGCCCGCCGGAGCCGGACTGGGACTCGCGTCACTCCACGTGACCATGGATTCGAGCATCCGCCGGAAGACCGGCTTTGAGCGCGCCGCCGCTCGGCGCCAGCTGCACCTTCACACCGAACACCAGGTTGGCCTGCTCCTCCTCGGTGAGTGCGGCGCGGGGCGTGAACTCGGCGCGCGAGGCGATCTCCACCACGCGGCCCGGGTAGGCGCGCTTCGCGCCGATCGGGCGCACCTCGACCGGCGAGCCGAGCCGCACGTCGGTGAGTTTCGGCGCCGCGACGTACACCCGCATCCACAGCGAGTCGGGATTGCCGAGCGTCACCAGCGGTGCGCCCGGTTGTGCGACCTCGCCGGGCTGGAAACTCTTGAGCAGCACCACGCCCGAAATCGGCGCGGTCAGCACCAGCTCCTGGGCGCGGCTCTTCGCTCCCGCCAGCTGCGCCTGGGCGGCGGTGGCGGCGTCGCGCGCCGCCGTGATCTGCTGGGTGCGGAAGCCGGTCTCGCGCATGCGCAAGTTCTCGGCGGCGGCGCGCGCCTTGGCGGCCGCGGCGTCGCGCTGCGCTCGGGCGCGATCGAGGTCCTGCTGCGAAACCACCCGCGACGCGGCCAGCTTCTGCATGCGCACGAGGTTCGAGTCGGCGAGCTCGGCGTCGGCGCGGGCGGCGGCGAGATCGGCGCGGGCGGCCAGCACCTCTTCGGGGCGCGCGCCGGCCTGCAGGTCGTGATACTGCGCGGCCGCGCTCTGGGCGCGCGCCGCCTGTGCCTGGAGATCCGCCACCAGCTCGCCGTGGTCGAGCACCGCGAGCGTGTCGCCGACGCGCACCGAGTCGCCCTCGTTCACGCGGATCTCGAGCACCCGGCCGCCGGCCAGCGACGACACGTCCACCTCGTCCATCTCGATGGTGCCCGACGCGCGGATCTCGCCGTTGCGCGAGCAGGAGCAGGCCAGCGTCACGAGCAGGAACACGAGCAGCGGGGGGGTGGCCGAGTGCAGCACGGTGCGGGCGGACATGGCCTCAGGATCGGTCAAGAGATAGGCGTGCGCAAACCGCCGCCGGCTCGCTCGCCGAACATCGAGCGGCTAGACTGCGCGCTTCGATCGTCGGCCGCAGTGGGAGGAAAACGGATTGATCGACACCCGTGGTCGGAGTTGCGCGGCGCCTCGCATCCTGCTCGTGATCGCCGCGCTGGCGATCGCGCTCGCGGCCTGCCGGGCGGCGTCGGCCGCCAAACGCCCGGCTCCCGCGCCGCCCGCCCAGGCGACGGCGGCGATCAGCCCCGAGCGCTTCAAGGTCGAACGGCAGGTGCTCGACAACGGCCTGGTGGTGCTGACTCACGAGGACCACGCGGTCCCGGCGATCGCGTTCTGGCAGTGGTACCGCGTGGGCTCCCGCAACGAGCGCCCGGGCATCACCGGGCTCTCGCACTTCTTCGAGCACATGATGTTCAACGGCTCGAAGAACGTTCCGCCCAAGGAGTACGACCGGATCCTCGAGTCGAACGGCGGCTACTCGAACGCCTTCACCGACCGCGACATGACCGGCTACTACGAAGAGGTCGCGTCCGAGCACCTCGACGTGCCGTTGCGACTCGACTCGGATCGCATGGCGGCGCTCTCGCTGCTGCCCGAGCAGCTGAAGAGCGAGATCGAGGTCGTGAAGGAGGAGCGCCGACTGCGCGTGGACAACGACGTGAGCGGCATGCTCGACGAGGCGCTGTGGGCGGGCGCGTTCGTCGCCTCCCCCTATCACTGGCCGGTGGTGGGATGGATGAAGGATCTCGAGCGCATTCCTCGCGAAGAGATGGTCGAGTACTTCCGTACCTACTACGCGCCCAACAACTGCATTCTGGTGCTGGTCGGGGATTTCCAGACCGCTGCGGCGCTGGCTCAGATCAAAGCGGCGTTCGGCGGGATCCCCTCGCAGCCGGCTCCGCCCCAGCCGGTGGACTCCGAGCCCGAGCAGCGCGGGGAGCGGCGGGTCGAGGTGCGTTATCCGGCCGAAACCCAGACTTTCGTCGAAGGCTACAAGGCCGGCGGCGTCCAGAGCCCGGATCTCTACGTGCTCCATCTGCTTTCGATCCTGCTCTCGGACGGCGAGTCCTCGCGACTGCATCAGACGCTGGTCTACGAGCGGCAGATGGCGCTCGACGTTTCGAGCGAATACCGGACCCGGCTGCAACCGGGGTTGTTCACGGTCTCGGTCGAGATGAAGCCTGGACGGAGCGCGGCGGACGGACAGGCGGCGCTGGATTCGGCACTGGCGGCCTTCGCCAAGGACGGGCCGGCCCCGCGCGAGCTGGAGAAGGCGAAGAATCTCGCCGAGGCCGACTTCGTGCGATCGCTCAAGACCAACAACGGCGTCGGCGAAATGCTCGCGAGTTACGAGCATCTGTTCGGTGACTACCGCGCCATGTTCCAGACCGTGGGTCGCTATCGCGCCGTGACCGCCGAGGACTGCCGCCGCGTGGCGCGCCAGTTGTTCGATTCGCGCCGGCGCACCGTCGCCGTGCTGGTGCCGGAGCCCGACTCGAGCGCTGCCGGCGACGAGGCGAAGCCATGAGGCGCGGGAGTCAGGCGCGCGCCGGCGTGCTGGCGCTCGGCATCGCGCTCGCCTCCGCGCTTCCGGCGGTCGCCGGCGCCGGGGCGCTCACGCTGCCGCCGGCGACGCGCACCACGCTCAGGAACGGACTCACCGTGCTGATCATGCCGACCGCGCGGTTGCCGCTGGTCGACATGCTGCTCGAAGTCAAAGCCGGCTCGGTCGGTGATCCCCCGGGGAAGGAGGGGCTCGCTCATCTGACCGCCGAGCTCCTGACGCAGGGGGCGGGCGAGCGCAGTGCCCGGCAGATCGCCGAGGACATCGCCTACGTCGGCGGGACGCTCGAGTCCGAGAGCGGCGAGGAGCGCATCCGGGTCTCGTGCGAGGTGCTCAAGAAGGACTTCGCGGTCGGGCTCGAGCTGCTGCGTGACGTCGCGGCGCGCCCCACTTTCCCCGTCGAGGAGTTCGAGCGCAGGCGGTCCGAGGCGCTCGGCGAGATCGCCAGCGCCGCCGACGACCCGGAAGAGGTGGCGGATCGCGAGCTGCTTCCGTTCCTGATGGGCGCGCATCCGCTCGGCCATCCGGTGCTCGGCTGGGAGGCGTCGGTGAGCGCGATGACGCGCGACGACGTGATCGCGTTCCACCGCCGCAATTTCGCGCCCGACAACGCGCTGCTCGCGGTGGTCGGCGACGTCGAGCCGAAGGTCGTGATTCCCGCGCTCGAGGCTGCATTCAAGGACTGGAAGTCGCAGGGCGGCCAGAGGTCGCAGCCCTATCCGCCGCTGGCATCGGCGCCGAAGCGCGAAGTGCGGGTGGTCTCGCGCCCCGAGGCCACGCAGAGCCAGATCCGCTTCGCCTGTCCGGCGCTGGCGCGCAATCACCCCGACTATTTCCCGGTACTGGTCGCGAATACGATCCTGGGCGGCGGGTTCACGTCGCGGCTCGTGAACGAGATCCGCGTGCAGCGCGGCCTCACCTATTCGATTCGAAGCGAGTTTCGGATGCAGCGGAACAGCGGCCAGTACGTGATCAGCACGTTCACGCGCAACGAGACCTTGCGCCAGACGATCGACGCCGTGATCGAGGTGATCAAGAAGTTGCGCGACGACGGCCCGACGGCCGAAGAGGTCGACAAGGCGCATCGCTATCTGGCCGGCCAGTTCCCGCTCGGACTGCAGGCGCCGGACGAGCTGGCCGAGCAACTGCTCGACGTCGAGTTCTATGGTCTTCCGCCCGACTACCTGCAGACCTTTGCCGACCGCGTGAACGCAGTGACGCTCGAGGACTGCCGCCGCGTGCTCAAGGCCTACTTCTGCACCGACGAGCTGAAGATCCTGGTGGTGACCCCGCCGGATCTGGGGAAGAGCGCGCTGGCCGGGCTCGGGCCGCTGTCGGTCAAGGACATCCGATAGGCGCGCGCATGACCCGACTCGAGGAGCTCGGCGAGTTCGAATTGATTCGCAGGCTCACCGCGAACCTTCGGCTCGGCCCGGACGTGCGCGAGGGCCCGGGGGACGACGCCGCGGTGGTGCGGCCCGATCCCGGCCGCGACCTCGTCATCACCAACGATGCGCTGATCTCCGGCCGTCACTGGCTCGACGAGTGGATCGAGCCCGCCGACCTCGGCGCGCGGCTCGCGCTCGCCAACTTGAGCGACGTGGCGGCGATGGCGGCGCGCCCGCGCTGGGCGGTGATCGCGATGGGCCTCAAGCCCGACCGACTCGAGGCGTGGGTGAGCGCGGTGCAATCCGGCGTGGAATCGACGCTGGCTCGCGAGAACGCCTGGCTGGTCGGCGGCAATCTCGGCTCGGTGGAGCTTCAGGAGTGGCTCTGCCTCACTCTGATCGGCGACGTGCAACCGGAGCGGGCGTGGACGCGCCGTGGCGCTCGGGCCGGCGACCTGATCGCGGTCACCGGCTCGCCGGGACGCGCCGGCGCGGCGCCGCGACTGATCCGGAGACTCGGCGCGGGCGCGCGCGCCGCGGAATGGTCGCCGCTGCTCGAGGCCTGGCGGCGGCCCACCCCGCGAGTGGACTTCGCGCGCGCGCTGGCCGCCAGCGGCGTGGTGGTCGCGGCCATCGACCTCTCCGACGGCGTCGCCGGCGACCTCGGCCACCTGTGCGCGGCAGGTGGCGTCGGCGCCGAGCTCGAGGCGTCGGCCTGGGGCGACGATCCGCCGCTCGAAGCCGCCGCTCGCACGCTCTCGGTTCCGCTCGAAGAGCTGCGCGCCGGCGCCAGCGACGACTACGAGCTGCTGCTGGCGGTGCGCGCTTCCGGGCGAGCGACCTGCGAGGCCGTGGCGCGCGAGGCGGGTGTCCCGCTCCACTTCGTGGGCCGCTTCACGCCCGATGCCGGCGTGATCGAGTGGCTCGAGGGCGGTACCCGGCGCCCGCTGCGGGCGCGCGGGTTCGAGCATTTTGTCTAGCGGTACAGCGCCTTCAGCCTTCCCCAGGTCGAAGTGCGCGCCGCGGTGGTGCAGAGCAGCGAGGTGCCGAAGTTCGGATGCGCCTTCTGCCAGGAACTGGCGCCGTGGTCGGTGGCCGCACCGCAGAACGTGATCGAGTAGCCGCTGCCGCCATTCGGCAGATCGGTGACGTCGACGACGTCGCCGGTGTTCCAGAGCCCGGCGGTCACCGCGGTGGCGCGGTTCGGCTGCGCCGCCTGACCGGCGACGCCCCACTCGACGTAGTCCACCATCTGATTGGCGTCGGTGAGTGACGCGGGCGCCGTCGAGCCCCCCGGGCCGGTCGTACTGTTGGGTACGTAGAGCGCGAACGATCCCGCGGCACCCATGTCGCCGATGCTCGGCAGATAGATGTTGGTCGCGTCATTGGTGCCGCTGGCGTTGAGGTGAAGGGTCAGACTCGAATTGGCGCCGAGGAAGATCCCCGTGCCCAGCGTCGTCGCGGTGCTGTTGGGGGTGACTCGGAAAAGGTCCAGGAAGTCCCCGTTCGTTCCGAGGTTGGTGATCTGGACGCGATCCGCGCCCGCGGCTCCGGCGAATTCGACCTCGGTGATGCGGTAGTTCGCGACGCTCGCGGTCCCGGCGGGATTGATGTTGAGGGTGCCGACCATGGTGGGGAAATGCGGAAAGCAGTAATAGGGCACGGATCCGCTTCCCGCCACCTTCCAGAAGAAACCCGTGCCGGCGGGCTGGCCTGCGGCACTGCCCGTGCTGCGAAATACCCCGGTTCCGCCTGAGCTTCCGTCCGTGCCGCTGGTCACGGTGTGGTTGCTGCCCGACCAGACCCACACCACCTGATCGCCGACGTTGGCGCTCAGCGTACTGGGAGTGAAGCTGAGCCCGCCGGCGCCGACGAAGACGGTCGCCTGCCCGGCGAACGCCGGCGACCAGCAGGAAAGCGCGAGCACGACGGCGACCGCGGACCGGAAGAGAGGCTTCCTACGCATGATGAACCTCGGAGTACGGCGCTCAGCGCCCAGATCGTTTGGTCTTCGCGACCCGCGTTCGGCTCCCGGTCGAGCCACGCGCGGCCGCCTTCACGCCGGCCCTGGGTGAAGTCTTGGAGGTGGAGGAGGCCGCCGGCCGAGCCGGCGTACGAGTCGCGGCGCGTGAAGCGGTTGGGGGGCGCGAGGCCGCGCCCGCGCGACTCGCGCGCGAGGGCTCCGCCTGGGTCGCCGAGGTGAGCCGGGCGACGCCGAGCGGCGGCCCGTCGCCGGAGGCGACCCGATTGGTGGGCGCGACGCCGGCGCCGGCGAACAGATCGAGCGAGGCGCCGCTCAGCCGCGCGAAGTGCGCTTCGTGGCCGAGCAGCCAGCGCTTGCGCGGCACGCCGCCGCCGTAGCCGACCATGCTGCCGTCCGAGCCGATCACGCGGTGGCAGGGAATGATGATGGCGATCGGATTCTGATGGTTGGCGAGCCCGATGGCCCGCGCCGCCCTGGGCTGATGCACGGCCTTCGCGATCTGCCCGTAGGTGCGAGTCTCGCCGTAGGGAATCTCGCGCAGCGCGTTCCACACCTGGAGCTGGAATTCCGAGCCGACCGGATCGAGCGCCACGTCGAATTGCGTCAGCGCGCCGCAGAAGTAACCCTCGAGCTGATCGACGACCGGCTTGAGGTCGAGCAACGACGCTTCCCATTCGGCGCCGGGATTCTCGTCACGGTGCGAATCCACCGCGCGCTTGATGCTGCGCTTGTCGAGGAACTCGAGGTAGCGCAGGCCGTTCTCGGTCGCGGCGAGGAACAGGAGACCGAGGGGCCCGGGAGCCGACATGACGTGGTAGGCGATGCGCATGCGGCGGGAGCATAGCCGAGGCTCACGAGCGCTCCAAACCCGGCCGCGCGCGTGTTGAGAAGCGGGAAACCGCGCCGCGGTGGTTACAGGCGCGGAACGAATCCGCCGGTGCGCGCGCGATAGGCCTCCCAGGCCCCGCCGAAATGTTCGCGCAGCGCCCGCTCTTCATCGGTTGCGCGCGCGCCGAGCAACATCGCCATGAGCGCGAGTGGAATCAGGCCGAGCGCGCTCCCGAACGCCAGAACCGCGCCGGCCGCGGCGAGCCATGCCCCCGCGTAGCCGGGATGCCGCATCCGGGCGTACAGGCCGCGGGACTCCAGCGCGTGTCCGGGCAGGATCGCGATGGTGGGATCGAAACGCGAGCCGAGCTGCGCCATCGCAGCGATACGCAGCCCGAGCCCGGCCGCCGCGAGCGCGACGCCGAACCAGCCGCGCGCGTCACCGCCGGGAATCATCGCCAGGTTCAGGCGTTCGCCCCAGGCCGCGAGTGGCGGCGTCGCGACCGGCAGCACGAAGAGCCCGAGGATCCGCAGCGGATCGCTGGCGCGGCGCGTGCCCTCGACCGCGCGCACCGGCTGGGCGATCGCCAGCAGCAGCGCCCCGCCGAACCACACCCCGAGCAGCGCCAGCGCGCGCCAGTGGCCGAGCAGGATCGGGATGCCGCCCAGCGCCCAGGCGAGCAGCGCGGCGTCGAGCGCGGTGGCGGCGAACGCGGCCAGCACCGCCGCCGCTCGAGTTCCGCGGGCCGGGGGGGAGGGCCGCGGAGCTTCCACCTAGAATTGCTCCAACACCAGTTCCTGCTTGGCCCAGTCGATCGTGATGCGCGTGTTCTCGAAGAACTCGCCGGCCAGGATCGCGTCCCGCCGTACGCCATGTCGCCACATCTCGGCGGAATCCATGGCATTCGACCAGCCGGCCACGTGATCGGTGACCATCCGTCCGACCGTGATCGAGGGCACCGTGACGCCCACCCACGGGCGGCCCTGCATGATGGTGCCCATGCTCTTCATGAACTTGGAGATCGCGCCGCCCTTGAGCCCCAGCTCCTCGAACACCTCGTTGGGCGCGGCGAAGCCGCAGCCCGGCACGCCGGTCTGCACCACCATCGCCATCTTGCGACTGCCGCCGACCGTGCCGCGCACCATCAGCTCGCACTCGCCCCACAGCTCGAACGGCACGCGGATGGCGTCCGGGCCGGCCGCGGCCGCGACCCCGCCTTCGAGAGGTCGAAGCTCGAGCCGCTTGCGCTTGTAGTCGATGGTGGGCGTGAAGCGCCGCAGCAGATTGAGGCCGATCACGCCCGCCACCTGCTCGCCGGTCGGATTCACCTCGATGCTCCACTTGTGGAGCGACAGGATGCCCGCCGGGATGCGTTCGATCTTGATGCCGTTGATCTCGAGCTTCTGGACGATCGCGTTCTTGACCGCGAAGCGCGAGCCGCACCAGAAGGCCAGCGATTGGCCCGGCAGCTTCGTGACGTTGGCCCGCGACGCCCACATCGGATCGATGAGCAGGTCCGAGGCGCCGGTGTCGAGCGCCATCAGCACGACTTCGCCATTGAGCCTCACCGAGACCAGCGGCACGGGATAGCTGCGCGACCACATCAGCGACACTTCCTTCGGCGGCGAAACGATCTGGAACGGCGGGGCCTCGGCCAGGTTTTCGAGCAGCGAGGCGCGGCCCGCGTCGTCGGCGTCTTCGGCGAGCCTGGCGGCGTCCGCCCACTCGCCGCGGCGCAGGCGCGTCGAGTAGAGATCGGCGATCGTTCCCTCTTCGACATTGCCGGCGGCGGTGAGCAGGCTCTCGGCCTCGGCGAGGTGGTTGTCGAACAGGGCGAGCTTGCCGAGCCCGGCGAGCGCCGAGGGATCGCCGGGCTTGAGCGCCAGCACGCGCGTGAAGAGCTTGCGCGCGTCGGGGCCGCGCCCGAGCCGCAGCAGCGCCACGCCCAGCGTGTCGAGCCGCGCCGCATCATCGGCGTGGCCGACCGTGTCGCGCGTCGCCTCGCGCAATTGGAGCTGGGCGTCGCGCAGGGTCGGATCGGGCTGCAGCCAGTCGGCGCGCGCGACCGCGATCGTCAGCGCCGCCAACGCCAGCGCCGCGAGCGGAAAACGCACCGCCCGGAGCGCACCGCGCCGAGCCCGCGGCCGCCCGTCGCTCACGCGCCGAGGAATTTCCGGGTGGTGCGCAGCATCATCTCGGCGCCGAGCGCCAGCACCTGCTCGTCCACGTCGAAGCGCGGATGGTGGTGATCCCACACCAGGCCCTTCGATTCGTTACGCGAGCCGACCGCGATGAAGCAGCCCGGCACGCGCGCCAGGAACGCCGAGAAGTCCTCGCCGCCCATGGTGCGCACGTTGGATCGGACGTGATCGGCGCCCACCATCTCGATCGCGACGCCGCGCGCCAGCTCGGCCATGGCCGAGTCGTTGACGGTCGGGCGATTCATGCGATCGAGCTTGAGCTCGGCGCGACAGCCCATGCCCTCGGCGACGCCCTTCACGATCCGCTCGACCCGGCCGGGAATCTCCTTCCAGACGTCGGGATCGAAGCTGCGGATGGTGCCGTTCATCCAGGCGTTCTGCGGAATGATGTTGAACGCGGTCCCGGCGCGCAGCTGCGTGACGCTCACCACGATCTCGCGGAATGGATCGGTGTTGCGGCTGGCGATGGTCTGGAGCGCGGTCACGATGTGCGCGAGCGCGACGATCGGATCGGAGCTGAGATGGGGCATGGCGCCGTGCGCGCCCTTGCCGTGCACGGTGATCGCGAATTCATCGACCGCCGCCATGAACGGGCCCGAGGTGACGCCGATGGTGCCGACCGGCAGGTCCTGCCACACGTGCATGCCGAAGGTGGCATCGGGCTTCGCGTAGTCGAGCGCGCCGTCGCGGATCATGGCTTCGGCGCCGCCGCCCCATTCCTCGGCGGGCTGGAAGCACAGCACCACCTTGCCGGGGAGCTGGGGGGCGTCGTGCACCAGCTGCTTCGCCACCGCGAGCAGGATCGAAGTGTGGCAATCGTGCCCGCACGCGTGCATCTTGCCGGGCGTCTGCGAGCGGTAGGGAACGTCGTTCTCTTCGTGGATCGGCAGGGCGTCCATGTCGGCGCGCAGCATCACGGTCTTGCCCGGGCGACCGCCCTGGATCGTGGCCATCACGCCGGTCTTGCCGATTCCGGTGCGCGGCGTGAGCCCCAGAACCTTCAGCTTCTCGGTGACGATGCCGGAGGTGCGCACCTCTTCGAACGCGGTCTCGGGATGCATGTGCAGGTCGCGGCGGACTGCGACCAGCTCGTTCAGGTCGATGGCGCTGTGAGTGAGCGTGGCCATGAGAAGACTCCGGGCTTCGGGTGCGCGGGTCGGGCGCGGATGGACTGCCGATGAGCGGCGCGAGCCTAGCACACGGACTGTCTGAGCACGCCGCGCGGGGAATCCGGCTAGTGGGTCTGACCCACTACCGGAATCCGATGGCGTCGGGCGCGCTCGACTGCGACCTCCTGCCTCGGTCTCGCTGTCGTCGCGGGCTCCGCAATCCTCTCCTGCGCCCGATGCGGAGCCCGGGGCCCCGAGACCCCCCGCGGCACGCTCAGACCGGGCCTAGGCCGCGGTCAGCAGCAGCGGCGCGCCCTTTCGCACCACCAGGGTGTGCTCGAAGTGCGCGGCGAGCGCCCCGTCGGCGGTGCGCAGGGTCCAGCCGTCGGGACCCTCGACCACGTCAGCGGAGCCGGCGCTGATGATCGGCTCGAGCGTGATCACCAGCCCCTCCTCGAGCCAGGCGCGCTCGGTGGGATCGCCCCAGTTGGGAATGGTCGGCGCTTCGTGAATCGTGCGGCCGATGCCGTGGCCGGTGAGCGCGCGCACCACGCGGAAGCCACGGCGCCGCACCGCCGCTTCCACCGCCGCGCCGACGTCGCAGGCCCGCCGGCCGGGCCGCACCTCGCGCAGCGCGGCGTGGAACGCGTGCTCGGCGGCCTCGGCCAGCGCCCGCGCGCGTGCCGCCACGCGTCCGACCGGGACGGTGATCGCGGCATCGGCCATGAAGCCATCCTTCTCGGCGGTGACGTCGAGCTTCACCAGATCGCCCGCTTCGAGGGCTCGCTCCGAAGGGACGCCGTGCACGATTTCGTCGTTGACGCTGATGCAGTTGTCGCCCGGGAATCCGTAGACCAGCCGCGGCGCCGAGCGCGCGCCCTGGGCCCGCAGCGTGCGCGCGCCGATCGCGTCGAGCGCGGCGGTGGTGATTCCGGGCCGCACCGCCGCGCGCAGATCCTCCAGCACGCGGCGCACCACGCGCCCGGCCTCGATCAGCGCCTCGAGCTCGGCTTCGGTTTCGATGCACATGCGCGCCTCCCAACGGAAGAGCCCGGAGCCTGCGCCCCGGGCTCTCGCCGTGCTGACGGGCGATCCCTCGCCCTTACTTCTGCAGCATGTTCTGCTTCTGCGTCTCGCGCTTCAGCGCTTCCTTGTTAAGCACCACGAACTCGACGCGGCGGTTCTTGGCGCGGCCGAGCGCGGTGTTGTTCGGCGCGATCGGTTTGGTTTGCCCGTAGCCCTTGACCGTGAATTGGTCGGCCTTGAGGTCGGGGAACTTCTTGGTCAGGTAGTCGAGCACCGCCTGAGCGCGCTGCTCGCTCAGCTTCTGATTCTTCGCGGGCACGCCCTGCGAGTCGGTGTGGCCGCCGACCTCGATCTTGAGCTCCGGCCACTTGCTCAGGATCTGGCCGACCTCGTCGAGCGCCGGGTACGAATCCGGCGTGAGCACCGCCTTGCCCGAAGCGAAGTTCACCTCGTGCAGCCGGATCATGCCGGTGTCGAGCAGCTCGGTTTCCTTCTCGCTCACCACGATCGGGCAGCCGGTGGCGTCGACCTTGGCGCCGGCCGGCGTGTCGGGGCACTTGTCGAGCCCGTCGCACACGCCGTCGTTGTCGGAGTCCATCGGACAGCCGTTGGCGTCCACCTTGCAGCCCGCCGGCGTATTGGCGCACTGATCGAGGCCGTCGTAGACACCGTCACCATCACTGTCGATCGGGCAACCGGTGGCGTCGACCTTGGCGCCGGCCGGCGTGTTCGGACACTTGTCGATCCCGTCGAACACACCATCCTTGTCGGCGTCACTCGGGCAGCCGTACTGGTTGACGGTCGCGCCGACCGGGGTTTCGGGACACTGGTCGAGGCCGTCGAGCACGCCGTCCTTGTCGGCGTCGTGCGGGCAGCCCTCGGCGTCCACCTTCGCGCCTTTCGGCGTGTCGGGGCACTTGTCGGACTTGTCGGGGACTCCGTCGCCGTCGGTGTCGCGCGCCTTCGCGCCAAGGGCGAAGGTGACGCCCGCGCCGAGCACGGTGAAGGTGGTCTTGGTGCCGCCGTTGTCTTTCGGCACCCAGATCAGCTGCCGGAATTCGGCGCGCAGGCCGATGCCGTCGTTGAGCCAGAAATTGAGCCCGGCACCGTACTCGCCGAGACCCTGATCCGCCTTGGAGCCGCCGCTGCTCGGCTTGAGCTGGCCCCAGCCGGCGCCGGCGAAGACGAACGGCCCGCCATAGCGGCCCGCCCACGGCGTCGCGACCAGGTCGCCGGTGAGGTGCATCCAGTCCACGTTGGTGCCGCCGCTCGCCACGTCCTCCTCGGTCGGCGTGAAACCGCCCGCGGCTTCGATGCCGCCCCACTTGAACGCCTGGTAGCCGACGCGGCCGCCCAGGTAGGCGTTGTCTTTCAGCTGGTTCGTGCCGGGGAACTTGAGGCCGCTGTCGAACAGCGTGAAGCCCCCGAAGGGCGTGACGGTCCAGTATTTCCCGAGCGGCTCGGCGGAAGCCGCCCTCGCGCATAGAGCCGCGGTCAGCATCAGCGTTACGACTCGCCATGGGCGCTTCATAGGCGTTGCCTCCTCTGTCCATGAGAGGCGACCGCGAGCTGAAATCGTGTTCACTCGCGGCGCGTTCCGCCGGAACCGGCGGCAATCGGGCGGCACGATAGCGGCGCTGGGGACGCGAAGCAAGACTCCGCTCGGGGGCGAAGCGGCGCGCGACGCGTTGCCATAATTCCGGCAAGGAACTGCGACAGTTCTTCCCTGCGCAGCCGAGACCGACATTGCCCTTGTATGCCGGGGCGCCCGGCGAGAGACTCGCGCAATCGATCTCAGGATGAGATCGCCTCTTGCACGAGACCACGGCACTCACGGAGGAGTCCGCCATGCGCCGCTCGGCCGCGTTCCTTCTTGTTCTGCTTCTGCTTCCCGCCCCGCTGGCCCGCGCTGCTCATGCGCGCCCAAGTTCGCTCCAGTTCGATAGCGGCACCTGGATCCCGCTCGCCCCCCCAGACCCAGTGCCCTCTCCGCGCCAGGCCGGCGCCGTCGCCTATGACCCCATCGGCGAGCAAATGATTCTGTTTGGCGGTGAAGCGCTGAACGACACCTGGTCGCTCGATTTGTCCGGCTCTCCGACCTGGACACAGCTGATCACCGCGCATTCGCCCACGGCGCGCTCTGGCGCGTTGATGGTCTACGACTCTCGCCGTCGACAGATGATCCTGTTCGGCGGAAACCAGGGCAATTCCTACGTGAACGACGTGTGGGTGCTGAATCTCACGGGTACGCCCGACTGGACTCCGTTGACGCCCGCCGGAAGTCTTCCTACCGCCAGAATGGCTGCCACCGGCATGTACGATCCGGTTAGAGATCGTCTGCTCGTGTTCGCGGGGTACCCCCCGGCGACTTCGGGCTCGACCGTCTGGGCGCTCAGTCTCGGGAGTGCCCCAAGCTGGGATCAGCTCGGCGTGACAGGCATTCTTCCCTCGCCCCGGTGGGGCGCCGTCGGCGGGTACGATCCCGAGAACGACCGCTTCATCATCACCTCGGGTAGCGCCACCGATGATCCCGCCGGGACCACCGACGTGTGGGCCCTGTCGCTGGGCGTCTCGCTGCAGTGGACGCTGATGGATCCCCCAGGGCTTCATCCACAGAGTCGCTTCATCGCTTCTGCGGTCTACGATCGGCCGAACAAGCGGTTTCTCTTGTTCGGAGGATTCGGCGCGCTTGGCCCGCTCAGCGACCTTTGGGATCTGGAAGACGCGGGGTCGGGAGCGTGGGTCTCCCTCGGCCCGGCCGGACCTCGTCCGTCGGCACGGCGGAATCACATGGCCGTGTATGACGAGCAGAATAGCCGCATGATCCTCTTTGGTGGCCTCAACGACGCCACCGTCGTCACCAACGACCTTTGGTCCCTCCAATTCCCTCCGGCGGCCCCGCTGCTGCCCGAGATCGACTCTTTCGAGCCAGCGGGAGGCCAGGTGGGTGCGACCGTAATCATTCACGGACATCACCTGGACGAGGTCTCCGGAGTCTCATTCAATGGCGTACCTGCAACGGTCTTCTCTGCAGTTCCACTCCAGGCGCAGGCGCAGGTACCGGCGGGCGCCACCACCGGGCGCATTCGTTGCACCTCGGCGACGGGCTTCGCCGAGAGCGCCACCGATTTCTTCATAGGTGATCCGCCCGTGCTGCTTGGCGCGGAGCCGGATTCCGGCGGACCTCGTGCTCAAATCCTCCTATCCGGGAGAAATTTCACGGGTGCGACGCGCGTCTCGTTCGGCGGCTCGAGCCCGACCGCCTTCTCAGTGACCTCAGATACAACGATCCTCGCGTTCGTCGGACTCAACGGCACCACCGGGCACGTCACGGTCGCGAATCCGGTTGGCAGCTCCGTCGGGGCGTTCGAGTTCCATGTTCTGGCCGCGATCGCGACGCCCCGCCTGCTCCCGGTGCGAGACGTTCCCAACGATCAGGGTGGGCGCGTCACGTTGCGCTGGGAGGCGAGCGACTTCGACGAGCCTTCCACCGGCACCATCACCAGCTATCGCGTGTGGCGCCGCGCTCCGGCCGCGCTCTCGGCGTCGCCGGGCGATCACGTCCAGGCCGCGGACTACTGGGAGCCGCTCGCGGATCTGCCCGCGGCGTTTCTCCCAGGCTACGCGTACACGGCGGCCACGCCGTTCGACTCGACTGCAGACGCGAATCCTTACACGGCGTTCTTCGTGCAGGCGCTGACCGCGGATCGCCTCACCTTCTACACCTCAAACGTGGACAGCGGCTACTCGGTGGACAATCTGGCGCCGCCCGAGCCGACGCCGTTCGTCGCGACCTATTCCGCCTCACAGGCGGCGCTGCACTGGCGCGCCAGCCGCGCGGCCGACTTCCGCGAGTTCCGGCTCTACCGGGGGATGGGTCCGAGTTTCCCGCTGGCGCCGCAGAACCTGCTGGTGGCCACGCAGGACACCGGCTACGTCGACGTGGCCGCGGGGCCGAACGACTATTCGTACAAGCTGATCGCGCTCGACATCCATGGCAACGCGAGCCGGGCCGCGATGGTGTCGCCCGAGACGCCGGTGGCGACGCTCGCATCACTGCTGAGCGCCGAGGCGAATGCCACCCGCATCCGCCTCGCGTGGTACTCGGGCGACGCGCCCGGCGCGCTGGCGACCGTCTATCGCCGGCAGCTCGATGGCGATTGGCAAGTCGTGGCGCAAATCGTGGCCGATGGCAGCGGAATCCTTCGTTATGAAGATCACGCGATCGTCGCCGGCCAGCGTTACGGCTATCGGCTGGGCATCGTCGATGGCGGGGTCGTGACGTTCGCGGGAGAAGTGTGGCTCACCGCCGAGACGCCGCAGTTCTCGATGGCCGCGGTCTGGCCGAATCCGGCGAGTGGCGGGCGCTTCTCGGTGGCGTTCGATCTGGCGAGCGCGGAGGCCGCCTCGCTCGAGCTGTGGGACGTGGCCGGACGGCGAATCGACCGCCGCGAAGTGGGCGCCCTCGGCGCGGGCCACCATCAGCTCGAGTTCGGCGGCGACACGCGCCTCGCGCCCGGCGTTTATCTGCTGCGGTTGAGCTCGGCGGGCCGGAAGCTCAGCTCGAGGGTCGTGCTGCTGAACTGAGCGCGCGGGCGAAGCGCTAGAACGCCGCCTGCAATTGCAGGAAGCCCTTGTCGTGGTGGAACGTCACCGGATAGGGCTCGGGATCGAGCTCGATGCCTTCGATTCCGGCGACGCTCACCGCGCCGAATCGGGCGATCAGTCCGAAGTAGGCGCGTGATTCGTTGCGCGTGCCATCGGTCTCGGTGAAGGGAGCGGCGCGCGTCGCGTCAACGCCGATCCGGTCGAACAGCCCACCGGCGCGGAAGGTGAATTGCCGGTTGATCACCGCGGTCACGTCGAGGTTCATCATCCGGTCGTCGCAGACCAGGATGTACTGCGTGTCGGGCGGACCGCTGAATTCGCATCGTCCCTGATAGATGTAGCTGCCCTGCACCAGCACGCCGCGCATCAGGTTCATCGGCCGGCGGAAGTAGCCTTCGGCCTGCCACTGGCGCCGGTAGCCGAGATCGGGAATCACCAGCGGGCTCACCGGAATGTCCTGATCGCGCGCCTGCCGATTCCAGCCGCGTGCGCCGAGCGTGAGCTTGCCGAGGTCGCGTTCGATCTGCCCGGTCGCGTAGGCGCCCCACAGCTCGTGGAATTCCTGATTGGCCCCGTAGAACTGGACGTACACGCTCTTGCGCGAGGAGGTGAGCCACTTGCCCGACACTTCCGCGCGCCAGTGGTCGTGGCGCGTCGCGAAGTGCAGCGCAGGCTCGTAGGGACGCTTCTGGTAGGGCTCGCTCAACTGGCCGACCTGGGTCTGCCGGAACGCCCAGAAATTGTTGAACACGTCCTCCAGCGTGAAGGTCAGGTTGAGCTGATAGGCGCTGGTGTCCGAACCGAACCCCCACGAGAACCCCAGGTCCTGGCTCGCCTTGTCGGGCATCGCCCGGAACATCACCCCCAGGACGCCCGCCGGCATCGGATAGTTGAAGTAGAGATCCAGGTACTGGTACTGGAGGATGTCGCTCTGGTTCTGCAGGTAGTTGACGCCGAGCCAGGCGCGTTGGCCCAGCGGCGCCCTCAGGCGCAGATCGGTGTCGATCAGCCAGCGCCCGGAGGTGAGGCAGCCCTGCGCGGTCCGCAGGATCTGCGGCGAGCGCGCCCATTCGTCGAGCCATGGATTGGGCGCGCGCGTCAGGAAGTGATCGATCATGCTTTCGTCGTCTTTTTCCTGATTGACGACGCTGAAGGTCGAGAACTCCTCGATGCTGGCGCGCGCGATCGCCGGCGCGATGACCAGCGTCGCGATCGCCGCCTGCAGGGCGCCGGCCGACAAGGCCAGTATTCTCGTCAGCGCGGCCGGAGGTGCCACGCCGGAACACCTCACACGGGGGCCTCGATCTCCCCGGCGCGTTGCGCCGCGTGGAGCCGCGCCACGAACGCTTCGGCGCGCCGCGTGATCTCGCCGAACTCGCCGCGCACGGCGAGTTGTGGATCGGCGAGCGCGCCGCCGAGTCCGCAGCCGATGCAGCCGGCGCGCAGGAACGGCACGACGTTGTCGAGATGGGTGCCGCCCGCGGCGAGCATCGGGATGTGCGGCAGCGGATCGCGGATCACCTGGATGTAGGCGGGGCCGCCGGCCACGCCGACCGGATAGACCTTGACGACGTGAGCGCCGGCGTCGCTGGCGGCGACGATCTCGCCGGTGGTGTAGGCGCCGGGGCAGAACATCACGCCGGCCTCGCGCGCGATGCGCGCCACCTCGATCGACAGGTTGGGCGCGATGATGAATTTCGCGCCGGCGTCGAGCGCGGCGCGCGCCTGCATCGCGCTCAACACCGTCCCCGCGCCGACCACCAGGTCGTCGCGCCCGGCGAGCTGCTCCATGACGCGCGGCGCGTCGGGCACCGAGTAGGTGACTTCGATCAAGCCTATGCCGCCGGCGGCCACCGCGCGCGCCGCGCCCAGCGCCGCCTCGGGCGAGGGCGCGCGAATCACCGCGACGAAGCGCTGCTCGCGCAGGCGGGTCAGTGCCGCGGGCTCAGGGCGAGTCGGAAGCATGAGTTGCCGGACACTAACCCCACGACCGCTGTGGCACAATGGCCGAGTCGCTCGCCCGCCTCGTCACGGAGGACCCCGCATGGCCGCGCCGCGCTTCACTCGCGTTCTCTTGATCGTCGCCGGCGTTCTGCTGGCGATCGTGCTGGTGGCGTGGGCGGCGCTGGCGATCCTGTTCCCGCCCGCGAAAGTGCGCGCGCTGGCGCAGCGGCAGCTGGGCGCGGCGCTGGCGCGCGAGGTGCGCTTCGACGACGCCTCGGTTTCGATCTTCCCGCCGGTGCGACTCCGCGTCGCCGGCCTGGCGCTCGCCGAGCCGGGCGGATTCGCGAACGGTGCCGCCTTCCAGACCCGGACGCTCAACCTCGATCTCGACGTGCTGGCGCTGATCGGCGGCCGGGTGGTGGTGCGGCGCCTCGATCTCGACCATCCGGCGCTTCATCTGGTGCTGCGCACCGACGGCACCACCAACCTCGACGGTCTCTCGAAGCCGCCGCCCGCGGGGGCGCCGCCGGCGAAGCCGATGGACTTCGCGGTGCGCGAGCTCGCCATCGACGGCGGCAGGCTGCTGGTGGACGACGTAAGGAACGCGCGCCGCATCGCCTGCGGGCTCGGCACACGACTCGGCCTCTCGAGCGAGTCGGGCGGCAAGCGACTGTCGCTGGACGGCCGGACCACGCTCTCGAATCTGGCCTTCGGCCCGCTGAGCGCGCGCAGCACCGCCGATCTCAATTCGTCGCTGGCGAAGCTCGAGTGGAAGATCGAGCACGCCGGCAAGTACGACGCCGGACTTCAGCGGCTGGCCTTGACCCGCCTGGCGCTCGAATTCGGTCGCACCGAGATCGCGTTGCGCGGCGTGGTGGATCATCCCGGACCGCAGGCGGTCGTGGGCCTCGAAGCGCAGGGCATGGGAATCGATCTCGGCGAAATCCTCGGCTTCCTGTCCGCCGCGGACACGCACCTCCTGAACGGCATCTCGGGCGCGGGCCAGCTCGACTTCCAGCTCGCCGTCCGCGGCTCGGTCGCCGGCGGCGCGATCCCGGCGGTCACCGGGCCGCTGCGCCTGCGCGACGCGCGCTTCAAGTACGCGGGCGCCCCGGCGGCGGTCGAGGCGCTCCAGTTCACCGCGAATTTCGGGGGCAATTCGCTCGACATCGGCGATCTCAGCGCACGCGTCGCGTCGCAGCCGATCCGCGCGCGACTGCACGTCGAGAACTTCGCCGATCCGAGCCTGGACCTCGCGCTGCAGGGCAATCTCGACCTCGCCGCGATCGGCCCGCTGGTGGCGCCGAAGGACACCAAGCTCGCCGGCCGCGCCGACGTCGACGTGCGCGTCCGGGGCCGCGCCAGGGATCCGGCGGCAATGAACGTGGATGGCCGCGCCAAGCTCGCCGCGGTCAGCGTCGAGACCCCGGCGTTGCCGAAGAAGCTCGAGGACTTGCACGGGGACATCGCGTTCTCGCAGACGCGCGCGCAGGTGACCGGCCTCGGCGCGCGGGCCGGCCAGTCGTCGTTCACGCTCGACGGCACCGTGGACCGCCCGCTGTCGATGATGGCGGCGCAGAAGTCGGACGGCAGTTTCCCGACGCCGGCGGCGGCGGTGAAATTCGACCTGCGCTCGCCCTACCTCGACGCCGCCGAGATCATGCCGTCCTCGGGCGGCGCGCCGGTGCTGCCCAACGCCACCGGCGGCGGCAACGTGAGCATCGGGCGCCTGAAGAACGGCGCGCTCGACGTGCGCAACGTGGCGGCCTCGGTGGCGCTTGCGCCCGCGGTGCTGAGCGTGCCGAGCTTCGCGATGGACGGCTACGGCGGAAAGATCGGCGGGAACGCGCGCTTCGATCTCACGCAGCCGAAGTCTCCGGCTTTCGACGTGAAGGCCAAGCTCGACACCCTGCAGGCCGACGCGCTGCTCTCGGCTTGGACGCCGGCCAAGGGGCTGCTGCGTGGGGTACTGAGCACCGATCTCAATCTGTCGGGAGCGGGTGGAACGCCGGAAGCGCTCAAGCGCACGCTCACCGCGGTCGGCCTGGCGGCGCTCGCCAATGGCCAGCTCGGGCCGGGCCCGGCCCTCGAGGCGATTGCGCAGGTCACGAGGATTCCCGACTTGAAGCAGATGTATTTCAAGGACGCGAAGCTGCCGTTCAAGATCGAGCGCGGCCGCTTCGTGACCGACGCCGGCCACCTCAACGGGCCCTACGGCGAATGGCTGATCGCCGGCGGCGTGGGCTTCGACGGCGCGCTCGACTACGCCGTGAGCATCACGCTGCCGCCGAGCGCCGTGGCGGCTCTCGAGGCGAAGTCGGCGCTGGCGGCCGGGGCGCTCGCCGACGATCAGGGCCGCATGCTGCTCGATCTCAAGGTGGCGGGCTCGGCCAGGGCGCCGCGCGTGACCTGGGATACCGACGCGATGAAGGCGCGGCTCATGGGCCGGGCTTCGGCGGCGATCGAGGAACAGCGCACCAGGCTCGAGGCCGAGGCGCGCGCGGCACTCGTCGACAGGCAGCAGGCCGCGGCCGAGAGCGCGCGCGCCGCGCTGCAACGGCTGCAGGGGAGCGCGGCCGACAGCGCGCGCACGCGCATCACCGACGTCTTGAAGGGGTTCTTCGCGAAGACCCGGAAAGACTCGCTCGCGAAGTAGCTGCGAAGATTCTCGAGCGAGCCCCGCACCCCCTGAAATCCTGGAAATTGGACGCAACCCATTGCGGGGCTTGCGGACAGCTCATTTTACCCGCTCCAGAGCGGGCCAAGCCTCAGTTCTTCCAGATCTTCTCCCACCACTTGGGCTCGGCGACGGCGAGGTCGGGTTCGCCGCTCGCCGCCATGCGCGCGCGGATCGCGCCGAGATCCCAGCCGGTGAGATCGGCCAGCGCCCGGGCTTCCTTGGCGCGGCGTTCGTTCAGCTGGCGCTGGTAGTCCGCGGCCGCCGGGCAGCTCAGGTCGCCGGCCCACGGGTGGCGAAGCACGTAACGGCCCTGGAAGTTCTGGGTGTCCGCGGTCTGCTGGAACACCAGGTCATCGGGAAAGTGCGCGCGATCGTAGCGCGCGTGCAGGCGCGTCATGAACACGCGCGTCGCGCCGTTCGACGCATCGTCGAGCCAGAACACGCCGAGCTTCTGCAGCTCGTCGTTCGACAGCGGCGGGCTCGCGCACGGATCGCACCAGCTCATGTCCCAGGCGTATTCGGTGAAGACCACGGCCATGTTCTCGCGCTCGACCTGATGAGCGAACATCGCGGTGTAGAAGCGTGGAAACTCCTTCTCGACATAGAGCGGCACATCCATGTCGGACGGCAGCTTGACGTTGCGGTAGTTGGCGGTCTCGACGCGGCCGGCACGGGTGAGCGCGTACACCAGCAGCTCCTGCTCGCCGTCGGCGTTCACCATGCCGAGCCGGATCGGCAGCATGAAGCGCGGCGATTCGAACGCCATCTGCAGCGGACGGAGGTTGACGACGCCGAGCCGTTTCTGCTCGCCCAGGTTCACCTTTGCGACGAAGAACTTCATGCCCTGTTTGAGATAGATGCCGAGCACGCGCGAGGCGCCGGCCGGCAGGCGGTAGCCGTGATCGATCAGCCAGCGCTCGAGCCCGCCGCTCTCTTTGGCCGAGAGAATCAAGATGTCGTACTCGCCGACGGTATAGCGCGCCTCGATCGTGACGCCGCGCGCCTGATCCCGTTTCGCCGCTCCCACCGCGGCCGGCGCGTCGGCGGCGCGCGACTTCAGCGCCTCCATCTCGAGCGCCACCGGCGCGCAGGGATTGGGATCGAAGTACTCGACCAGCCGCGGCGCCGAATAGGCGTCGAGGTGATCGATCACGGTGCGATCGCCGACGTGGATCTGACCGCGCTCAAGCACGGTCGGCACCGGCACCACCAGCGCGAACTGGCTGGGCTCGCCGCGGAAGTCGTTGGCCATGGTGAGCACGGTGCGATCACCGTCGCGCACCATCACCACCTGCGATGCGCGGTTGAAGAGCTTCGCGTCGCCGCTCGCGACGTAGAAGCCGCAGAAGGCGTGCGCTGGAGCGACGGCGAGGACGAGAACCAGCGCCGCGACCAGGGTGTCAGGCGCGTGCCGGAACCAGCGTGGGAAGCGAAGCATGAGAGCCCCCTTTCGAGTGCGAGGAGTTCGCGTCCCTGCGCCATGCGTGGCGCGCTCCCGGCAGCCAGCGATCGAGCAGCGGAACCAGCGGAGCGCAAGCCGCCAGCGACCAGATCAACGCGTTGGTTCGATAGAGCGCGAATTGCACCACGCCCGCGCCGACCGCCACCGCAGTCACGAAGATCAGTCGGCCGAGACGGGAATCGGGTGTGGTCCTGGGGTCGGAAATCATGAAGAACGCGAACAACAGCACCGAGCCGTTGCTCAGCACGTGGAGCGGCGCGGCCCATGGCTGCCCGAGCCAGGCGGCGCGACCGAACAGCAGCGCCGCCCAGGCACCCAGGAAGCCGAGGCTGACGTCGGCGCGTGCGGCGCGCGTCACCACCAGCGAACCGAGCGATCCGATGGCGAACCCGACGAGCGCCGCGTGGCCCCACTGCCCCGCCGACACCCAGATGCCCTGACGGAGCGCCATCATCGCGGCGAGCCCAAAACAGGTGGGGTTGAACAGGTGTTTGCCGTTGACTCTTATGAAGAATTTGCTGAGCACGCTGAGCGCGCAGGTCGCGACCGCCAGCGCCGCCGAATCGGTGCGCAGCAGCAGGCACAGCCCGGTGCCCGAGATCAGGGCGCTGCGCCACTCGAATGGTGCCGGGCGCACGAAGCGCGAGCCCAGCCATTGCGAGGCGAGGCAGGCGCTGATCGTGAGCCCGGCGCGCGCCGCGGTGACCTCGAAGTCGAGCGCGGCTAGCCCAAAGAGCAGGAGCGCCGCCTGCACCGACATCTGGTAGTGGCGGGGGTCGGCCGCGAACGCGCGTGCGAATCGCACCGCCGCGTCGCGCGCCGCGCCGGCGAGGTCGCGGAGCGTCATGCCGCCTAATACGCGGCGTCCGCCCGATCTATTCCGTGCGTCCTACCAGGGGAGCGGGACCGCGACCGGGGTCGAGGCGTGCTCCACTTCCTCGATCCACACGCGGAGCAGCTCGCCGGCGGCGATCGCGGAATGGACGGCGCCGGCGGGGCGGCGATCGGCCAGTCGGAAGCGCTCGGGAATTCGCCACGGCTCGCCGCAGCGAACCAGGGCGTGACGCAGCGCGTCGAGATCGGCGCGAACGCGCGCCTGGGCCTCGGCGCTCCGGCCGCCGACGCGCAGCCGTGCGGTGTGGAAGGCGCCAAGCCATTCGGTCTCGACTTCGTCGTCGTCAGGAACGGGGCGCAAGCCGAGTGGCGTGGCCAGCTCGCGCTCGATGGTCGCGAGCAATCGCGCCGGGCGATCGTCGGCGAGCAGTGAGCGCGGCAGGCTCGAGGCCAGCACCTGGGCGGCGCTCAGGCCGGCCACCGGCTGTTCATCGCGCAGGGTCTCGAACAGGCAGCCGCGCGAATCGTCCCACAGCGCCTCGTTGAACCGCCGCTGGTGCTCGTGCGCCCACGCCAGGTAGAACGCGCCGTTCTCGCGCCGGCCGGCGAGCCGGGCCAACTGCGCCATCGCCACCAGCGCGTAGGCCCACAGCGCGTTCAGGGCCGACGGCTTGAGTGTCGCGCCGTCGCGGGTGACGGCCAGCAGGCCGTCGGAGTCCACGGCGATCCCGTAGTGCGTGCCCGAACGGTAGAACTGCATCACGCCCTCGAGCGCCGGGAACAAGACGTCCCGCGCAAACGCCGAATCCTCGCTGCGCCGCGCGTAGAGCTCGGCCGCCGCGATCAGCCACAGCGAGGGCTCGGGCGAGCCGTAGGCGGGGGTGCCGTCGTCGGCATGGAACGATTCCGGCGCGACCCCCTCGTTCAGGTACTCGAGCACCCCGAGCAGCACGGCGCGGGCCGGCTCGAACGCCCGCATCGCCAGCAGGCCGGGAATGCCGCGCAGCGTCGACGCCACGCGCTCACGCGGCGCGGGCAGTCGGTCGAGCAGCGTCAGACGCCGATCGCGTCGCGTGAGCCCGACGAGCAGCCCGCGTGCGAGCGACACCGTCCAGCCGTCGCCGGCATGCACCAGCGGCTCGGCCTGAGGCGCGTTGCCGTTGGGGCCGGGCTCGGCGTCGCGCGCCGCGGCTTCCGACCCGCTCGAGCCGTGCGCGGAGGCGGCCTCGCGCGCGGTGTGCGCGGCGCCGGCGAGCGTGGCGCGAGTGCGTTGCGCCAGATCCTCCCGCTCGGTCTGCTCGATCATCGCCACGCAGGCGGCGAGGGTCGGCGGAGGCGGCGCCCCCAGCCGATCCTCGCGCGCCAGCGTGCGGAACAGCTCGGGCTCGTCGGCGAACACCAGATGCAGGTGCGAGCCGGGCGCCAGCGTCGCCTCGACATGGCCGGGGACGAATCCGGCATCGCCGAGCGTCGGATCGTCGTCATGCAGGTAGGAGAGGCCGCTGCGCCACAGCTTGGCGGGCAGGAATGCCCCGTTGTGCCAGAGGGTGAGCGACGGCCCGCCATCGTCGAGCGCGAGATGCACGCGCCCGGGGACCCCGCCCGCGACGCCGGGAACATCGCGCACCCGCTCGAGCGCGTGCGGGGCTCGCCGCGCCACGATCGGGGCCACCATCAGGCGCGCGTTGTGTCCGCCGAGATGCCGGTAACGGATCGCCACCGCGTTGTGCCCGGCGATCGGAATCAGCGCCTTCTCGATCGTCACGCCGGCGGCGACGAAGCGCCAGGCCGGCCACGGATCGGTCTCGAAGGCCTCGAGCGTCGAATCCAGCAGCCGGCAGCCGTCGGCGAGGAAGCGATGCGCGGAGAGCTCGGTGGTGTTGCCCCGCACCTGCAGACGCTCGTCCAGTCGAAGCAGCAGCGTGACGAGCCGGCCATGGGGGGAAGCCGCGACCAGCAGGGCCTGGGTGCGGCGCGTGGCGATGTCCGCGGCGGTGCCGGCGGAGTAACCGCCGAGCCCATTCGCCATCAGCCACTCACGCGCCAGCCATCCCTCGGGGATGCTCCGGACGTCCTGTCCTGTGCGCATGCCGGCGCGAAGATAGCACGCGTCCAGTGGATAGAGCAGAATTTTTTCGGCGGGGCGGTGGTGCCGACCGGCGGCCGCGCCGAGCGCCGCCGTTGCCCACCGCCACCCTGCCGGCGCGCGAATCGCCGGGCGGGTGCCGGGGCGCCGACCTCAGAGCGAGCCTACAGCTCGGGCGGCCGCTTCAGCACCGCCGAGAGCGGAACCAGGTCGACCCCGTCGAGACGCTTCGGATCGAGCGACTTCTCGAGCCACCCGCGGCTGGTGGCGGTGGCGCGCAACCACACCACACGGGTTCCGCCGGGCGGCGTGTTCTCGACCAGATGGCGCCAGGCCCGGTCGAGCCCGGCCGGCTTCTCGGCCCGTGCTTCGCCGTCGAGCACCAGGTCGGGCTCGGCGTAGACCACGCCGAGCTGTGACGCCAGCGGGCGGCACACCGCGCCTGCGACCGGCGTGAGATGAATGAACGGCAAGCGCTCGCGCCGCAGCTCCTCGTACACCGCCGTCATCACCGTCATGTCCTGGGTGGCGAGCGATCCCATGAGATTGGCCACCGCCACCACCGGCCGCGCCTGCGCGATCTCGCGTCGCACCTCGCTCGCGATGCGCGCCGGCTTCATGGTGACGAGGATCGCGCCGGGCCCGGGGCTGACCTGAGGATAGTTGATGGGCTCGAGCGGCAGGTGGAGCACGACTTCGCGGCCGCGCGCGTGCGCCTCGTGGAACAGGGCTTCGCTGGAACGGGTGTCGGGCGGCAGCACCACCGCGAACGGACGCGGGATCGCGAGCGCCTGCTTCGCCGTGGCCTCGTCATCGCCGAGTCCGTACAGCACGATCGCGATGCGCGCCGCGTGAGCCTCACTCTTCTCTTCCGGCCGCGCCGCACGCGCCAGCAGCAGTTCGTGAGTTCGATCGCGGCCCACACCCACCACCAGCGTCAGCTCGGATCCGCCGTGCGGCGTTGGACGCTCGCGCCCCGAGAACACCCGACCGCCGCCCTGGGCGACGGCTACGCTGATCGCACGGTTGGCCTGGATCAGCGAGGCCTCGGGCGCGATCCCGATCCGCCAGTGCACGCTCGTGCCCGAACCGCGCGGCGGCTCCTCGCGCACGCTGTCGCGTGGCACGTTGACCGCTGCCAGCCCTCGCCGCACGTCGCGCGAGAGGATCTGGGTGAGGCGTGAGCGATCGCCGAGGCCGAGGCTGCGCGCGATCAGAATGGCGCCCGAATCCGAGCGCAGATAGCGGACCAGCTCGCCGCCGAGGAACAACAGGAGGGCGCCGGCGAACAGGATGAAGAGCAAGCGAGCGTCGGCGGGCGCGGACTTCTTTCGGCGCTTGGGGCTCATCGAGGAGTGACCGCACGTTACGGAGCCTCGGCGGGGGCGTCAACGCCCGGGGCGATGGTCCCGAGCGGGCGAAACGCACGCCGGCGGGGCCCCCACCGGTTGGCCGGTCCGCGATTTTTGCCCTTCCCTGACACGATTCGAAGAGTCTGATGACAGGCTTTTCCTCGGTTCGGCCGATCTTCCCCTTGAGCGGCGCCCACCCCGGGCGCGGCTGGCGTGCCTGGAGGTGCCTCGTGAAGCTAGTGCGACCCCTTGTTCCTGCTTTCACCGTGCTCGGCCTGTGCGCCGGGGTCGTCGCCGCGTTCGCCTGTGACCAGCAGAAGGCCCAGGGTGCCGGCGCCGCCGCCTCGAACACCGCCTGCTCGGCTTCGGTCTGCCCCCATGGCGCGAAGGGCGCCTCGACCGCGGCCATCACCGCCGCGTTCGACCACTGCTCGGGAAGGAGCGGAGCGTCGGCCACCGCCGCGAGCATGTCGGGCGGCGCGTGCACCGGGAAGAACGCCGCGACCGCCGGCGCGAACTGCTCGGCGCACGCCGCGACCGCCCAGCACATGTGCTCGGGCGCGAACGGCGCCACCGCCAGCGCGCAGCACACTACCTGTACCTACTGCCACGATCTCGACGCCTGCGAGCAGGAGATGCGCAGCCTCGGCGCGGTGGTCCAGGTGGTGCCGCTCAAGAATGGCGTGATGTACGTCTACACCACCGATCCCGCGCGCGTGCGGGCGGTCCAGTCGGCAATGGCGCGGCACAAGGAGGCCGGCGTCATGTTCGCCTCGGCCGGCGAGGACGCCAAGCTCTGCGACAATTGCCGCGCCCTGCGCGGCGCCGCGGCAAGCGGTAAGCTCACCCGCGAGGTCGTCAACATCGACGGCGGATGCCTCACGCTCATGACCTCGAACGATCCGGCGGTCGTGGCCAGGATCCACGAGCTGGCCGGAGTGAACACGATCCGCGCCAAGAGTTGATCGAGGGTCCCGGTTTTCGGGCCGGCTCGCTCGCGCGGGCCGGCCCGATTTGCTGATGGCGACTTCCGACTCGATGAATCCGGCAGCCGAGAGCGCCCGCCGCGCCGCACTCGAAGCGGCGCTGGCCGAGGCGCGCGCGCGATCGGGTGCGCCCGGCACGGCGCCCGAGGGGGCGCCGCTGCGCGAGCGCATCAAGAACGCGCTTGCCAACATTCCGTTCCGCCGCCGCGTGCTCACCGCGGTGTTGAGCGCGGTGGCGATTCCGGCCGTGATCCTGGCGGGGCTCGCCATCTACCTCACGCAGCGCGTCACGCGCAGCGTCGAGACCGACAGTGCCACCTACGACTCGTATGTCGGACAGCAGGTCGCCGAGGCATTCGAGCTCGAGCTGAACTCACATCTGCGCGCCGCGCTCGAGCCGGTGGATCCCGCGATTCGCGCCGGTGCCGATCCGGGGCTGGCGCTGGCGGCGGTGCCGATGAACGGCGACGGATTCGCGGGCTGGCATTTCGTGCCGGTGTCGGAAGTCGAAGGGCTGTCGGTGCTGCTGGTGGAGTCCCAGGTGCTGGCCTACGCGCCCGGCGAGGGGCATCGGCGCGGCCAGTACTTCGTGGGCTGGCTGCTCCGCAACGGCACCAACGACATCATCGGCGCGGGCGGCTGGTGGGTGGACCCCGGCGTGTTCATCCAGCGCCACCTCGATGAGGTGGTGCAGGAAAAGATCCCGGCCGACGAGCGCATCTACGGCGGGATCGAGTCGATCCGCCACGTCAGCATCGAGGTGTTCGGTCCGGGCGGCGAGCGCGTGGGCGCGGTACGCGAGCCGGCCGATCTCAAGACCGCCCGCATGGAGCGACTTTCGGGTCCGTTCGAGCGCTACGTGGTGCGCGTGGCGCCCACCTCGAGCGCCGGCGCGGCGTGGACGCTGCGCTTCATCTCGCTCGAGATCTTCATCATCACCCTGATGGGGCTGGTGATCCTGGCGGCGATGCTGTTTGGTTACCGCTATACCGTCCGGCAGCTCGAGCTCGCACAAATGAAGGCCAGCTTCGTATCGAACGTGACGCACGAGCTGAAGACACCGATCGCGCTGATCCGTCTGGCGGTCGAGACCTTGCAGATGCGCCGGTTCAACAGTCCCGACGAGAGCGAGCGCTTCCTTTCCACGATCGAGCGCGAGACCCAGAAGCTGACCCGGCTGGTGGACAACATTCTCGATCTGGCGCGCTTCGAGTCGGGACACCATATTCTCAAGATGACGCAGGTGGACGTGCGGCAAATCGCTCAGGAAACGCTGGAAAACTTCCGCCCGCGACTGGAGCATGCCGGCTTCCGGGTGGAAACCGATCTTCCCGACGGGCTTCCGCGCGTGCGGGGAGACGCGATCGCCCTGTCTCACTGCCTGCTCAACCTGCTGGACAACGCGGTCAAGTACTCGAAAGATGACCGTTACATCCGGGTGACGGCGGCCGCATCCAACGGCACGGTGCAGCTATCGGTGGCCGACCACGGAATCGGGGTGGCGCCCGGTGACCGCCGGCGCATCTTCGAGAAGTTCGTGAGAATCGATCACGGCCTGCAGCACGATGCCAAAGGCGCCGGGCTCGGGCTTTCGCTGGTGCAGCAAATCATGCGCGCTCATCACGGGCGCGTCGAGGTGACACCGAATCCAGGAGGGGGAAGCGTGTTTACGCTGGTACTGCCGGCCACCGACGGGGCGGATGCGGCGCGGGCCCACGACCGCGCTCCCGTGAGTTCATGAAGGAGGAAAACGTGACAACCGCTGCCAAGCGCGTGTTGATCGTGGAGGACGAGGAAGGTCTGCTCGATGGACTCGCTCACAATTTCCGCTACGAAGGCTACGAGGTGCTGACCGCGAAGAACGGGCAGGAGGGCCTGCGCATGGCCCTCAAGCAGAAGCCCGACGTGGTGCTGCTCGACATCATGCTGCCCGAGAAGGACGGCTTCACGGTTCTGAAGGAGCTGCGGCAGCGCCACCGCGACATCCCGGTGCTGGTGATGACCGCGCGCAACTTCGAGGCCGACATCCTCAAGGGCTTCGACCTCGGCGCCGACGACTACGTGACCAAGCCGTTCGGCATCAAGGAGCTGGTCGCGCGCGTGCGCCGTCTGGTCCAACGCGGCCCGGCCACCGGCCCGGCGCCCGGTCCCACGATCTACAAGTTCGGCGACGTCGAGGTGCGCTTCGAGCCGCGCGAGGTCTACAAGACCGGCAAGGCGGTGGCGCTCTCGTTCAAGGAGTTCGAGCTGCTCAAGTATCTGATCGAGCACCGCGGTCGCACCGTGAGTCGCGAAGAGCTGCTCGAGGAGATCTGGGGCGTCGACGAGGAGCTGGGCGTCACCACGCGCACCGTGGACACCCACGTCTCCAACCTGCGGTCCAAGCTGGGGGCGGGGTTCGCGCAGCCGTTCATCGTCGCGGTGCACAAGGTCGGCTACAAGTTCGTCGAGCCCTGATGGGCAGCGAGAGAGCAACCGATCACGTCGCTGGATTCGGCCGCTCCTCGCTGCGAAGTGTGCGCGGGGATACCGCTCGCTGGTCGCGGCCGAGCCGCCCTCTCCTCGGCGGCTCCTCGCAGCCCAAGCCGCCTCTACGGCGTGATGATGATGGAGCCGATCTTGATGCTGTCCGCCATCGAGATCGCCGAGAACCAGCCGGTGACGCCCGGCCCGGTGATGTTGGGAGTGCCGAACAGAGTGGTGTCGGGCAGGGCGTAGCGGATCGGGCCGTTGGCCGCCCACAGGTGGAAGTAGTACTGGCCGGTGGGCAGCGGGTCGTTCGACAGGTGGAGCGCGGGATCGCCGATGGCGGTTCGATCGCCGACGGTCACGGTGCCCGCCGGCCATCCCGTCACGAACACCTGCGGGGGAATCGGAAAGGTGAGCGGCTCGAACGAGCCGACGTAGATCGCGTCGTAGCCAGTGAAGCTGCTGGCGTCGTCGCTCCATTCCGCCGCGAACACCGAATCCACGATGGCGTCGTTGGAGGGTGACAGGATCCTCATGCCTCCCGGCATGAGCACCGTTGCCGACGCATCCATCGCGCCGTCGCCGTCGAAATCCAGGTCCAGCTCGTAGCTGGATCCGCGTTGCAGGCTCAGCGAGCCGCTTACCCCTCCGATCACGCCGTAGTACCCATTGCCGATGGAGGGCAGCGTCGTGACGGTGCCGCCGCCGTTCAGCTTCACGACCGCGTTGTTATAGGCCGGGAAGGTCGGCGAGGTATTGACGCGAATGCGGACGGTCGCTTCGTCTCGAATGATGGTCGCCGCGTCCCGCCCGCGGATCAGCTGGGCTTCCACGATGTAGCTCTGCGCCGGCCCCGATTGCAGCGCGAGGTTCCGCTGCACGCAGGGATTGCCGATGGTGTCGGACTGGGCGCTGGCCCCGGCGGTGGTGATGGCGCCGCCGGCGACGCGCGTGGCCACCAGTTGAATGGCGGCGTGGGGCGCGGCGTCCACTTCGTATTGCCCGAGCGAGTTGGTGGTGGTGAGCCCGCCGGGAAACGCCTGCACGTTGACGTTGGGAATCGGGGTGCCGCCCGCGGTCACGATCCCGCTCACGCATGCGGGCGTGCCATCGAGCAGCCCGGCCGCGTACCACGACAGATGATCCACGTCGACCTTGACCACCGGCACGCCGCCGATCCCCGAGCTCGCCACGGTGCCGTAGGCGAAGGCCTTCCACAGGCCATCGGTCGGATCGTAGCGGAAGCACTGGAGCGCCGAACCGGGAAGCAGCTCGGCCACGCGCGAGGCGGGGATCGGCAGCTCGAGATGAATGGTCTTGGCGAGCGCGTAGCCGTTGCCCGCGGCGTCACCGACGGTGACTTCAGCGACCGAGATCGGATCGAGATTGCCCGAGGCGTTGAACAGGTTGAGCGCCGAGATCGTGCCCGGCATCGCCATGGATTGAACCGTGGTGGGATCGAGCCCGGTGACCTGAACCTGCGCCGTGCTGCTGCTGCTCACGAATCCGGCGGGCAGTGTCACCGCAGTTCTGGAAACCGGGTCCATCACCTGGCCGCCGCTGGCCGCCGCGACGTTTTGAGTCACGCCGATCGGCAGCAGCGACAGCGTCAAGCCTTCCGCGTTGCCGGCCGAAGCCTTCAGGTTCACCGGGTGCGAGGCGAATCCGGCCTTGGAAACCGTGACGCTCACGGCCTGCTCGGCGGGGATGGTCAGGGTGTACTGGCCGAGGCCATTGGTGGTGACGTTCGAGCCCGCACCGGGAGTGGATGAGACCGTCGCACCGGCCAGCGGTGAGCCGCCGCCCGTCAGGTTGAACACCACGCCGCTCACGCTGGCGGTGGGCCCGGGCGGCGCCATTGGATTTCCGGGACTGCTCTTCTTGCTGCACGAGAGCGCGAGCGAGAAGCACAGCAAGCACGGCAAGACGAGAAATGGGCGACTTCTCAGGGCTCGACCTCCCACCCGGCACGAAAAGGCGTCGGGCCGCACCGGCAGCCCGACGCCCGATCACCCCATGAGTGTAGCCCGCCGCCGCCCGGGCCGCTAGCCGAAGCGACCGGCTTTTTCGCGTTATTGAACGTGGGCCGGGCCGCAGCCATACTCCCGGCTCGACCGATCTCTGCCCCGGAATCCGCCTTCCCCACCGGAGGTGTCGCGTGCGTCGCCAGGCGATGGTTCTCGCAGCCGCTCTCGTTTCGCTGTTCGGCCTTCCGTCGTTCGCGCGCGCGGCCACGCCGCCTGCTCGCGATCCGCAGTACGTTCGCTTCATGGGCCGCGAATTTCCGCGCCAGGGCACCGACGCCCGCCGTGCCTGGATCGCGCGGCTGCAATCGCGCGTCGCGACCGCGCGCACACGCCTGGCGGCGGCCAAGTCGGGCGCGTCGATGCCGAACCCCGATCAGGGCGGCCTGCCCTCGATCGAGTCGTGGACCGGAAACGGCGAGCCGGTGGTGACCAGCCCGATTGGCCAGGCCGAGCCGACCGGCGTCGCCGATGGATCGGGCGGCGCGATCTTCGCATTCGAGGACTTCCGCAGCGGAGCGCCCGACGTGTTCGCGAGCCATCTCGATTCGAACGGCAATTTCGTCTCGGGCTGGGACCCGGCGGGATTCCCGGTGGCGGTGACGGATTCGTTTGAAGTGCTGGTCCAGTCGTGCACCGATGGCGCCGGCGGGATGTACGTGAGCTGGAGCGTGCTCCACACCGGTTCCGGCTCGATCGGCGATCTCTATCTGCAGCGCATCACGAGCGCCGGAGCGCTGAGCCCGGGCTGGCCGGTGAATGGCAGGAGGTACGCGGTCGGCGAACTCCAGGGCTATGCCCTGCGCGCGGACGGCTCGAACGGCACCTACGTCGGCTGGACCGACATGAACCTGCAACCGTGGGTGGTGCGGCTGGACGGCTCGGGCAACGCGATCGCCGGCTGGCCGGGCGGCGGGAAAGCGATCGGCAATGCCAACAATCAGGAAATTGACTTCACGCTGGACGGCTCGGGGGGCTTCCTCTTCACCTGGGCGTCGAACGACAGCGTGTTCGCCACGCGGCTGGCGGGCGATGGCACGTTCTCGCCCGGCTGGAACGCGAACGGCGTGCTGATCTGCACCGGCTCGCTCACCAAGTTCAGCCCGGCCATCACCCGGCTCTCGACCGGGAACTTCATGCTGGCGTGGACCGACGATCGCAATTTCGACCTCGACATCTTCGCGCAGTGCATTACGCCTTCGGGAACGATTCCCTCGCCGTGGCCGCTCAACGGCGTCCAGCTCTGCGGCGCGGCGGGATTGCAGGACGGGACGAGGCTGGTGCCCGATCTTTCCGGCGGGGCGGTCGCGGTCTGGCAGGATTATCGCGGCGCCGGCACCACCAACACGTTCTACGCCCAGCACGTCACTTCGACGGGTGCGATCGCCGCCGGCTGGGCGGCCGACGGCAATCTGCTCTGCGACGCGGCCACCTCGAAGGGCGAGTTCCTGGCACTGCCCGACAACGCCGGCGGCGTGGACGTGGTGTGGGTCGACAACCGTGCCGGAAATCCGGATGTCTACGTGCAGCGCATGTTGTCGGGCGGATCGCGTCCGCCGGGTTTCCCGTCGGGCGGCGCGGCGATCGTGAACACGCCCGATGACCAGGACACGCCGTGCGCCGTCACCGACGGCACCAATGGCGTGATCAGCGCGTGGGACGACGCGCGCGGCGGGCTGCGCGTCTACGCCGGCAAGATCCTCGGCGACGGCACGGTGTCGGCCGAGGCCTCGCTGGTGAGCGCGTCGGCCGAGCCGGGACGCGTGCTGCTCCGCTGGTTCTCGCCGAACGGCGCCAACTTCGTGGCGACGCTCGAGCGCGACGCCAACGGCTCGGGCTATGCCACGCTCGCCACGGTGCGGGCCGACGGCACCGGCAACGTGAGCTACGAAGACGACGCGGTGACGGCGGGCGCCAGCTACGCCTACCGGCTGCGGGTGATGGAGAACGGCGCGTGGCGGACGCTGGGCGAAGTCCGCGTGCGCGTTCCGCAGACGCTGGCGCTGTCGTTCGGCGCGTTGCGGCCGAACCCGAGCGCGGGCCCGCTGACGACCGAGTTCACGCTGCCGGGCGCTCAGGCAGCGAAGCTCGAGCTGCTGGACGTGCAGGGCCGGCGGGTGCTGAGCCGCGAGGTGACGCTGGGCGCGGGCACCCATGTCGTGCGGCTGGAAGAGAGCGCCGCTCTCAAAGCCGGTGTGTACGTGCTGCGGCTCACGCAGGGCGGGCGATCGATCCAGACGCGGGCGGTGATCGCGCGCTGATCTCGCTGTCGCGCCGCGCTACAGGTAGTGAATCACGCGATCCGGGTTGCGCTCCTTCAACGCGCGGTACCAGCGCGCCATGGGGAGCAGCACCGCCGCCGTGACGACGAATGTCAGCGCGTAGCGCGGCACATCGGCCTGGCGCAGGTACGGCAGATGGAGCAGCGCGCGCGCGCACACGAACGTCACCAGCAGGTGCGCGACGAACAGGAACAGCGGAGCCTGTCCCCAGGCGATCAGCCAGCGGCCCGCCGCAAGATCCTTGATCGCGCTGCCCAAATCCAGGAAGCCGCCCAGGGCCAGCAGGCCGAACGAGATGTTGAACGCCTCGTAGTCGAGTGACGGCGGACCCTTCTGCATGATGAACAGCGCCTGCACCCCCTGCGCCGGCCGCCATACGTTGACGCTGCCGAGTCCGGTGAGGCGCGCCGCCAACCACACCGCGAGGCAGATGCCGGCGGCCAGGTAGTACGGCCGGCCGGTGAGCCAATCGCCGCGCACGAGGCGCCGCCCGAACAGCAGTCCCATCGTCATCAGTCCCATCCAGCCCAGCACCGGGAAGGTCACCACCGGACGATGAACCTCGTCGAAGGTCACCAGCAGGCGGGCCGGGAACGCGAAGCTCTCGAGCGTCGCGGTCGGCACCAGCCGGATCAGCGCCGCATAGCCCACGAACAGAATGGCGGTGACGGCGATCAGCGGCCGGTCGGGCAGCCGCCGCAACGGGATCATGAGCAACAGCGCGGTGGCCAGGCACGAGAGCAGCTCGAAATCCACCACCGCGTGCGGCGCGTGCAGCGGATTCCACTCCCACGACACCAACACCATGTCGATCAGATAGAGCGCGCCGGCGCGAATCAGCAGGAAGTCGTCGGTCGCGTGCTTCCAGCGCTCGCGTCCCGCCATCAGTGCCACGCTCAAGCCGCCGACGAACCAGAAGGTCGGCGCCGAGACGTTGGTGAACAGTCCGGCGATCACCCAGCCCGGCCCCCACAGCGACAGCGGGCGGCGCGTGTAGCTCTCGGCCGCCACGTTGACCTTGGCGAAGAACGCGGCGTGGTCGAGCAGCATGAGCAGCAGCGCGAGGCCACGCGCGGCGTCGACCGCCGGCAGGCGCTCGCGCACCGGATCGGGGGCCGGGTTCAGCGCTGCGACCGCCGGCGCCGATCGGGCGGGGGCGCCGCTCACGAAGCTGCCGCGTTGGCGAGCCGCGCGAACTCGTCGAGCGTGAGGGTCTCGCCGCGGCGCCGTCCGTCGATGCCGGCCGCGCGGCACAGGCGCGCCACGCCCTCGCGGTCCAGATCGAGCGAGGCTTCCAGCGTGTTGGCGAGCTGCTTGCGGCGCATCTGGAACGCGCCGCGAATAATGCGGAAGAGCAGCGACTCGCTCGCCACCTCGACCGGCGGCTTCGCGCGCAGGAAGAATCGCACCAGCAGCGAATCCACCTCGGGCCGAGGCCAGAACGCCGACGCGCGCACGTGGAGCAGCGGCTCCATCAGGGCGTGGTAGCGGGCGAACAGCGTGAGCGCGCCGTATTCGGGAGTTCCGGCCGCGGCGCTCAGGCGCTCGGCGTATTCCTTCTGCACCAGCAGCACCGCGCTGCGCACGACCGCGCGCTGCTCGAACAGTCGCTCGAGGATCGGCGTGGTGATGTTGTAGGGAATGTTGCCGACCACCACCAGCTGCTCGACGCCGCTTCGCGCTGCCAGTGCCGCGAGATCGAACTCGAGGAAGTCGGCGGTCACGATCTCGAGGTTGGCGATCGCGGCGAGATCCTCGCGCAGCAGCTCGGCCAGGCCGAAGTCCTTCTCGATGGCGACCAGCCGCCGGACGCGCCGCGCAATGCGCTCGGTGAGCGCGCCGGCGCCGGGACCGATCTCGACCGCGACCTCGTCGTCGCGCAGATGGCAGTGCTCGACGATCCGATCGGCGAGATCCTCGCGCACCAGGAAATTCTGGCCGAAGCGCTTGCGCGGCGAAAGTCCACGCATGGCGAGCGCGTCCTTGACGCGCGTCACCGCGCTGCCTTCCTGTGCGGCCCGTTCCCGGATATAGCGCGACGGGCGGCCACGGCGCGGGTCGTGGGGGCGAGGCGCGGACATGCGCCCGAGCCTAAGGGGCGGCGCGACGGTGGCCAAGCGCGTTTCCCGGGAAGCCGCCCGAAAGCGCTTCGGCCGCGATCTCGCGGGCGTAAGGGTCGGCGTGAGCCTTCGCGGCTCGCTGCAGCGCGTGGCGGCCGGCGTCGCCCAGCTCGAACAGCGCGTAGGCGGCGTGCCGGCGCACCCACCAGGCCCGGTCGTCGAGCCGCGCGGCCAGCGCCATGACCGAATCGGGGTCACGCAGCAGTCCCAGCGCTCGCGCGGCCTGGGCGCGCACCTGCCAGGCTTCGTCGTCGAGCGCGCTGCGCACGCGCGTCGCGTATTCCCGGGCGCCCAGTGTTCCCAGGGCGCGCACGGCCGACACGCGCAGGTCGCGCCACTCGTGGCCGAGCGCCCGCGCGATGAGCGGCACCGCGGGGAGGTGGCCGCACCACGCCAGGGTCTCGATCGCCGCGCGCTCCATGCGCCTCGTCGCGACGCCGCGCTGGAGCGCCATGAGCAGCACCGGTGCGGCGCCGCGGCCGAACGACTGGAGCAGCGCGATGTGGAGCTGCGGCGAGCGATGCTCGATCACGCTCGGATGCGCGAGCAGCCACTCGAGCGCGCGGCGATCGCGCGCGCGGCCCAGCGCCTGCGCCGCCGCCAGCGTGACGAATTCGGGGCCGGCGCCCATGGCGCGGCGCAGCGCCCGCGAATGGCGTCGCGCGCCCAGCGTGCCGAGCCGGCGCGCGGCCCGCTCGCGCCGCCACGGCGCGTCGTCGCGCAGGGCTCGGCGCTCGGCGCTCACGTGGCGCGAGTGGTCGAGCACGCGCTCGAGCTCGCGGCGGGCCCGCGACGTGAAACCGTCGAGCGAGGCGTCGAGCGCGGCCCAGAACGAATCGGGGTCGAGGCCCGCCGCCGAATGCAACAGCTCGCGGCCGCCGAGCTTTCGCTCGAGGTAGACGTCGAGCTGATCGCGGAACTCGGCCTCGCGCTCTCGGGTGGCGCGGCGGCCGAGCCTGGCCCCGGCGCGGGCGACCAGGAATCCGCCACCGATCGCCAGGGCGAGAGTGAGAAATGCGAGCAGGACCTCGACGCCCTGGGAAAGCTGGGCCTGGGACATGCTCAGTTTTCGGCGAAAACCGGGGCGAGCTTGAGCCGGGGGCGGGCCGTGAAACCGGCGCTAGTGCCGCACGAACTCGCCGGTTCGATTGGGGGGGAGCTCGGTGCCGCCCGGCGTCACCGGCACCACGCGCCAGCGGCCGGCACGCGCCGAATCCGGCAACACCGCGTGCGCGGGCGCCGAGGTGTCGCGCACGATCGCGCCGGCGAGGAGGTGCATGGACAAATCGTAGACCTCGAGCCGGTAGACATCGGCGCGCGGCTCGCGCGGCCAGGTGAAGCGCGCCAGCGAGTCGGTGACGTCGAGCGCGTTGCCGTCGATCGCCGGCTCGATCGGGCGTGGCACCGGCCGCAGCACCGTCCACGCCATCCAGCCGGCGCCGATCGCCACCAGCACCACCGCCACCACGATCGGCCAGCGCGTCACGCGATCGTTGCTCACGATCCCACCTTCCCCGGCGCCACGGGCGCGCCGCCGATCGGCAATCGGAACAGATCGAGTGCGTTGGCGGTGGTGACGCGCACCACTTCCTCGGGCGTCCAGCCTCGCAGCTCGGCGATCCTCTTCACCACGCGCGTGAGCAGCGCCGGCTCGTTGCGCTTGAGCGTGCGCGGCTCCGGCTCGAGATAGGGCGCGTCGGTCTCGAGCACCAGCATCTCGGCGGGCGCCACCTTCACCGCCTCATCGAGCGCCGCGTGGCCATAGGTGACACAGCCGCCGAGGCCGAGCTTGAAGCCGAGCTTGCTCGCGCGCTCGGCCGCCGGCGGGCCGTCGTCGAAACAGTGGAGCACGCCGCCGGCCTGCGGGCGAGCCGCTTCGAGAATCGCGAGGGTCGGATCGAGCGCCGAGCGCTGGTGGATCACCACCGGCAGGCCCTTCTCGTCGGCGATCGCGAGCTGGGCGCGGAACCACTGCTCCTGACGCTCGCGTGGCGCGTAGTCGCGATAGAAGTCGAGTCCGGTCTCGCCGATCGCCACCACGCGCGCGTGTCCCGCGTGATCGCGCAGCGAGGCGCGATAGTCGTCGGGGACGCGGCCCGATTCGCTGGGGTGAACGCCGACGCACAGGAAGAGATCGGGGTGCCGGGCGGCGAGCGCGTGCGCCTCCGGAACGATCTTCGGTTCGTGCGCGATCTCGACGAAGGCGCGCACCCCCGCGGCATGGGCGCGCTCGATCACCGCTTCGCGATCCTTGTCGAAGCGTTTGTCGCAAAGGTGGCAGTGAGTGTCGATCACAGCCTGCATCGTGGGCCGCGATCGGCGCAGCGTCAAGACCCCGGACGCGGCTCGACGCCTCGCCCGGCGCGGCGTAGCCTCGGCGAATGAACGTCGGGGAAACGCCGGCCGGCCGCGTCACCGAGGCCGCCACCGCGCTATCGCGCGCGCTCGACCGCAACGACTACGCGACCGCGTCCGGCCTGATCGCCCCGGGCTGCGTGTACGAGGTGCGCGGCGAGCGCGTCGAGGGCTCGGCCGCGATCATCGCTTCGTACGCGGGCAGCAATCAGTGGGCGATCGAGCATCTCGACGAGGTGCGCTACGAGAGCGTGGTCGAGGCGCCGCACGGCGACACCGCGCCGGTGCTCTACACCGATTACCTGATGAAGGCCGGCGCCGGCTGGCACCGGCATCGCTGCCGCCAGCATCTCACCGTGGGTGCGGAGGGGAAGATCGTCCGCATCGTGCACGAGGATCTGCCCGGCGAGGTGGAAGCGCTCGACGAATATTTCGCCCGCTGTGGGATCGAGCGGTAGCGCGGCGGAGTCGCCGTGCCGGGTCAGGTCTCGGCCTTGACCTCGATCTTCGGGAACAGGATTTCGACCGCTCCCAGCGCCGGCTCGCCGAGCGGCTTCCGCCCGTACGCCGGTGCGGCGGCTTCACCGCGCGGCTCGCCCGGATTTCCCGCCAGGCGCAACTGCGACCACAGCGCCTCGCTCTTCTGCGGGATCACCGGCCAGGTCCACAGTGCGACCAACCGCAGCGTCTCGAGCAGCGCGTTCAACGCCGTGCCCAACTCGGCGCGGCGCGTCTCGTCCTTCGCCACCACCCACGGCTTCACGCGCTCGACCAGTTCGTTGGCGCGCACCACCGGCGCCCACGCGGCGGCCAGCGCATCGTGCACGCGAATCTCCTCGAACGCCGCCGGCACCTCGCGGTGCGCGGTCTCGGCCGCCGCGATCAAGGCGCCCAGCGCCGCGCGGGCCTCGGGCTCGCGCAACGAGTCGGGCGCCCAGTCGGCGGGGCGCACGCCGTTGAGATACCGGTGCACCATGGAAATGCTCCGGCTGGCGAGATTGCCGAGCTCGTTCGCCAGCGCCACGTTCACCAGGTCGACGAACTGCTCGAGCGTGAACTCGCCGTCCCGGCCGGTCGGGAACGAACGCAGCAGATAGAAGCGCAGCGCGTCGGCGCTGTAGGCGGCGGCGAGCTCGACCGGATCCACCACGTTGCCGAGCGACTTCGACATCTTGCCGCCGCCGCGCGCGTAGATGAAGCCGTGGACGTAGATCTGGCGCGGCAGCGGCACGCCGGCCGCGAGCAGCATCGCCGGCCACAGCACGCAATGGAACCGGCTGATGTCCTTGCCGATCAGATGGAACGCGTTGGTGAACTGCGGCTGCGCGGTGCCGGCCCACGCCGCGCCGGGACGGCCCTGGCCATCCAGCTCGGCGAATTCGTCCTGTCGCGCGGCGCCCGGGCCGCCGACCTCGTTCTGCTTCGCGAGCCACCACAGCGAGAACTTGCGATCGGGCCAGCCCAGCGCCGAGAGGTAATTGAGGAGCGCGTCCGGCCACACGTAAGCGGTGTGGCCTTCGCCGCCCTCGATCTCGGGCGGCAGCGGAATCCCCCAGCTGATATTGGGGCGCGAGAAGCTGATGTCCTGCAGCCCCTCCTTGATGACGTTGAGCACTTCGTTGCGGCGATAGTCGGGCTGGACGAACTCGGGATGGTTCTCGAGGTGCTTGAGCAGCGCCTCGTCGTACTCCGAGAGCCGGAAGAAGAAGTTGGTCTCCTTGATCTTCTTCGGCGGCACCTGGTGGATGAGACATCGGCCCCGCTCGTCGAGATCCTTCTCCTGCTTGAAGGCTTCGCAGCCCTCGCAATAGAGACCCTCGTAGTCGTTTTCGAACAGCACCGGCAGGCCGCTCTTCGGGCTGCGCGCGTCCTTCAAGCGCACGAACAGCTCCTGCACCGCCATCTCGTGACGCTTGTCGGTGGTGCGGATGAACTTGTCGTGCGTCAGCTCGAGCGCCTTCCACGCCGACTGGAAGGACGCGACGATGCCGTCGACGTAGGTCTTGGGGGGCTGGCCGAGCGCGGCGGCGGCGTTGGCGACTTTCTGGCCGTGCTCGTCGGTGCCGGTCAGGAAGAACGTGGCGTCGCCGCGCTGTCGGTGGTAGCGCGCCAGCGCGTCGGCCAGCACCTTTTCGTAGGCGTGGCCGAGATGCGGCTTGCCGTTGACGTAGTCGATGGCGGTGGTGATGTAGAAGCGTCTGGGCACAGCTGTCTCCAGGAAAAAGCGGTCGGAGAGTATAGCGAATCGCCGGGCGGAGGTTTTCGATGCGCGGCGGATTCGGCTGAGCTAGATTGCAGCCCCGTGACGCCCGCCGCCCACGACCCGGTTCGCCGCGCCAAGTCGCTGGCCGGCCTCGTGCTCGCTACACTGTCGCTGGCGGTCCTGGGCGCGACCGCCCCGCCGCCCGGCCCTGGCGGTGGGCACGCGGCGCCGAGCAACACGGCCGCCGACGTGGCGGCGGCGCGC
>DATKAB010000025.1 GCA_035498555.1 Candidatus Sulfotelmatobacter sp. | reverse complement strand
GCGTCGTGTTCGTACGAGGCGCGCCGCTTCGGGCTCAAGGCCGGCATGACGCTCACCGAAGCGAAGCGCCGCTGCCCTCAGGCCGTGATCCTCGATGGCCACGCACAGATCTATCGTTGCTTTGCCGAGGTGATTTTCGCGCACTGCCGCGATCTTTCGCCGGCGGTAGAGACCTATCTCGACGAAGCCTATTGCGATCTCTCGGGCACCGAGCGCCTGCACGGCGACGTGATGGCGGCGGCGCGCGCGCTGAAAGAAGCGATCCGCGAAGAGACCGGGCTCACCGTGACCTGCGGCATCGGCCCGAATCGCATGCTGGCGAAGCTGATCGGCAAGACCGTGAAGCCCGCCGGCCTCGCGCGGATCGCGGCCGAAGACGCCGACGCCTTCCTGTGCGAGCGGCCGATCGAGCAGCTCGCCGGCGTCGGCCACGCGCACGCGAAGACGCTGCGCTCGATGAACCTGCTCACCATCGGCGCGCTGCGCGCCCTGCCGGTCGAAACGCTCGAGGCGCTGTTCGGCGTGGCCGGCCGCCTGCTCTACGAGCGCTGCCGCGGGCGCGACACGGCGCCGGTCACGGTGCGCGAGATTCCGCTCTCGATCTCGCGCGAGACCTCGTTCCACCGCGACACCGCCGAAGCCACGGTGCTCGACGGCATGATCGAGTACCTGGTCGGTCGCGCCTGCCACGCCGCGCGCGAGCTCGGCCTCAAGGCGCGCACCATCGGCGTGCGGCTGCGCTACCAGGACGGCGAGGGCGCCGAGCAGGAACGCTCGCTGCGCTCGCCGTCGGAAGCCGATCCGGTGGTGCTCGAGACGGCGCTCGCGCTGATGCGCAAGCTGTTCACGCGGCGCGTGGCGCTGCATGCGCTGGGCATCACGCTCTCCAACTTCGTGCCGGCGTCGGGCGAGCAGGGGGCACTCTTCGACGAGCGCGAGGCCGGCCGCCGCGCCGCGCTCTACCGCGCCTTCGATCGCGTGCGTGGCGCCTACGGCCACGGCGTGCTGGTCTCGGGCCGCGCGCTCCATCTCAAGGGCAGGCTCACCGAGGATCGCCATGGTTTCGTGCTGCGCACCCCGTCGTTGACCAAGTAGCGCCGCGGAAGCGGCGTTCGATCCGCGGCACCGGCCGCGTTCACCATCGAAAGGAGCTCGTCATGCCCCATCGCCTTCGACTTCGCAGCGCGATCTATCCGGTCAGCGACCTCGCGAGCGCCAGGCGCTGGTATTCCGAGTGGCTCGGGATCCAGCCCTACTTCGACGAGCCGTTCTACGTCGGCTTCGACGTCGACGGCTTCGAGCTCGGCATCCATCCCGAGGATGACAAGCATCGTGTGGGAGACAAGGGCGGCGTGTCGTACTGGAAAGTCGCCGATCTCGACGCCGAGTGGTCGCGGATGCTCTCGATCGGCGCGAAGCCGAAGCAGGCGCCGATGGGGGTTGGCGAGGGCACGCGGGTGGCCGAGGTGCTCGACCCGTCCGGCAACACGATCGGCCTGATCGAGGAGAAGTGAGCATGCGGCGGGTGAGCGGGCGTGGGCGCCCGCCACGGGGCTCGAACGAGCAGCTCTCACGGCCCGTGCGCATCCTGCCGATAACGGAAGACCATGAGTCCGCCGGTCTCGCCCGCGCCCTCCCCGCCGCGGCGCCCGCCGTTGCTGGTGCGGCTGTTCACCTCGCCGGTCACCGCCGGAGCCGTCGAGCGGCGCGTGCAGCGCTCGTTCGGGCCGGCGCTGCAGGTGGCGCTGGTGGCGGCGCCGTTCGTGTTCGCCGTGCTGATCGTGCTGCTCGGCCTCGATCTGCTCGGGCGGCGAGCGCCGTTGCTTCAGCCGCGGCATCGCGCCGAAGCGCTGTGCTTCGCGCTCGCGCAGGAGCCCGCGTTCGCGCCGCCGATGCTCGTCGTGCCGAACGCGGCGATGGTGAGCAACCGCTTCCCGCCCAGCACGCCGCCCGAGCTGGCGCTGCGCCAGGCGATGGGCTTCGACGATCCACAGGTGTCGCGCGAATCGCACCGCCATCTCGGCGATTTCGATCTGGCGATCCTGTGGGTGCGCATCGCCGACAGCGACGGCACCAACCAGTGCCTGGTGGTGGGCTGGATGGAGGGCGCGGATCTCGCGGTCTGCACCTTCCGTTTCGCCGGCGACGATCCCGAGCTGACGCCCGATCAGGAACTGTGGGGCCAGCGCCTGCTCGATCGCATCCTGCGCCCCGAGTACTTCGAGGCCGGCGTGCTGCCGCACGTGATGCTGCGCTCCAGCGGCCGCGAGTCGCTGCCGAGCTTCGGCCCCCACCCCGCCGGCTGACGTCGCGCGCGCCGCGGAGCGCCGCGTGAGCGCCTTCGTTCCGCTGCGCGTCCGCTCGCACGGCTCGCTGCTGTATGGCACCGCGGCGCCCGAGGCGCTGATCGCCCGGGCGCTCGAGCAGGGCTACGACTCGCTCGCGCTCACCGACCGCGACAATCTCTACCTCGCGATCCGCTTCTGGCGCGCGGCGCACACCGAGGGACTGAAACCGCTGCTCGGCGTCGAGCTCTCGGCGCGCGCCGCCCAGGGCGCCCGCGGTGGCGCGGCCGCCGGCACGGGCCCGGGCGCGCTGCTGCTCGCCATCGATCGGCGCGGCTACGCCAACCTGTGCGCGCTGATCACCGCGCGCATGCTCGATCCGGAATTCGACCTGGTCGCCGGGCTCGCGCAATTCCACGCCGGGCTCCACCTGATCGTCGAATCGCCGGGGCTCGCCGCCTCGCTTCAGGCGGCGGGCGTGCCGGCGGCGTTCGGCGCGGCGCCCGCCGGGCCCGGGTCGGGCCCGCGCCCGCGCGACGGCGGGCTGTGGCTCGGCATCCGCGGCCTGCCGGCGGAACGCACGCGGCTCGCCGAGCGGCTCGATGCCGCGATCGCGCTCGGCATTCCGCTGGTGGCGACCGGCGACGTGGTGGCGATCGAGCCGCGCGATCACGAGCTGCACGCGATCGCTGTGACCGCCGCGGCCGGCGAGCTGCGCGAGCGCATGCCGCCGGCGGCGTTCGCGGCGCGTGAAGCGTGGCTGGCTTCGCCGCTCGAGTGGACGCGCCGCGTGCGCGCGGTGTGCGGGGCGGCCGGGCGACCCGAAGCCGCCACCGCCGCGCTCGCGAACAACGTGGCGCTGGTCGCACGCTGCCGGCTCGAGCTCGAGCTCGGCACGCCGATCCTCCCGCGGGCGCCGCTGCCGGACGGCATGACAGGAACAGCCCATCTCGAGCGCCTCGTCACCGAGGGACTGCGCCGCCGCTACGGCGTGCGGGCGACCGGCGCCGACGCCGGCTCACGCCGCCGCTATCACGACGCGCGACCGCGCCTCGGCGAAGAGCTCGAGATCATCGAACGGATGGGCTTCACCGACTATTTCCTGCTGGTCGCCGAGATCGTCGGGTACGCGCGGTCGAAGAACATTCCGACCGTCGGGCGCGGGTCGGGCGCCAGCTCGCTCGTCGCCTACGCACTCGGCATCACCAACGTCGACCCGATGCGCTACGGGCTCTACTTCGAGCGCTTCCTGCACCCGGCGCGGCGCGACTGCCCCGATCTCGACATCGATCTGTGCTGGAAGCGGCGCGACGAGGTGATCGAGCACGTCTACGACACCTACGGCCACGACCGCGTGGCGATGATCTGCACGCACTCGACGCTCGGTGCCCGCTCGGCGTTCCGCGAGACCGCCAAGGCGCTGGGGCTCTCCAACCCGCGCGTCAACGCCCTCGCGCGCCGCGTGCCGCGCGAGATGGAGCCGCCGTACCTCGATCAGCTGCTGGCGACACCCGACGCGCGCTTCGTCGACTGGCGCGAAGCGCCGCTGCCCGAGGCGCTGAAGCTCGCCGAGCGCCTGTCGGGCGCGCCCCGGCATCTCTCGGTGCATTCGGGCGGCCTGGTGATCGCCGACCGCGAGCTCACCTACTACGTGCCGCTCGAGCGCGCCGCCAAGAACCTGGTGGTGACGCAGTTCGAGATGCGCGCGATCGAAGCGCTCGGGCTGGTGAAGATGGATCTGCTCGGCAACCGCTGCCTGAGCACCCTCGGCGAGTGCGTCGAGCTGGTGACCCGGCGGGCGGCCGGGGCGGCGGAGCGGGAGGCCGACCGGGAGGGCTCCGCGCCGAGGAGAAGCCGGACAGGGATGTCCGGCGCTGGGCGCGGCGAGGGCAGCCGGCGACCGGATGGAGCCGGCAACCGTACCTCCCGGTCGGCCTCCGGCTCCGCCGTCCCGCCGACACTGCTCTCGCTCGACACGATCCCCGAAGACGATCCCGCCACCGCCGCGCGGCTCGCCGCCGGCGACACGCTCAACTGCTTCCAGCTCGAGTCGCCGGCCATGCGCCATCTGCTGCGCATGCTCGGCTGCCGAACGCTCGACGACACCATCGCGGCGGTGGCGCTCGTGCGTCCCGGGCCGGCCGAGTCCGGCATGAAGACCGCCTACTGCCGTCGCCGGCGCGGGCTCGAAGCCGTGTCATGTCTCCACCCGCGGCTCGAGCCGGTGCTGTCCGACACGCTCGGCGTGATGCTCTACGAAGAGGACGTGATGCGCGTCGCCGCCGCGCTCACCGGGTTGCCGCTGGCCGCCGGCGACGAGCTGCGTCGCGCGATTGCCGCGGCGCGCGGCGACGAGGAGTTCCGGGCACTCGAGCGCGGCTTCGTGGCGCAGGCGGCGCGCGCCGGCGTCGACGGCGCGACCGCGCGCGCGGTGTGGTGCGAGCTGACCCGCTTCGCGGCCTACGCGTTCTGCAAGGCGCACGCGGCCGGCTACGGCGTGCTCGGGTGGCAGAGCGCGTATCTCAAGACGCACTTCCCGGTCGAATACGCGGTCGGGATCCTCAATCACCACGCCGGCATGTATCCGACCTGGGTGCACGTCGAGGACCTGCGCCGCGCCGGCGTGGGCTTCCTCGCCCCGTGCGTCGAGCGCTCGCAGTGGGACGCGACCCTGGAGGATGCCGCGGACCCCGCACCGGAGGGCGCGGCGGCGGAGTCTCTGGACGCGAGGCCCGCCGCCGCTCGCGTCTCGGCTCGCGCCGTGCGCGTCGGACTGTCGCGCGTGTTCGGGCTCGCCGAGACCACCGGAGCGCGGATCCTGCACGCGCGGGCAGAGCGGCGCTTCTCGAACCTCGCCGACTTCCTCGAACGCGTGCGGCCCACGCCGCCCGAAGTCGAGTCGTTGATCCTGGCCGGAGCGCTCGATGCGCTCGGGCGTTCGCGGCCGACGTTGCTGCTCGAAGCCCGCGTGAGCGCGCCGGCCGTGGCGCGTCTCGCGCCACGCACGCCGGTGCTCGTGGTGCCCGGCGGCGACGAGCTGGCGCCGCCCCCGGTCGCGCCGGCGCCGGTGCCGTCGCTGCCGGAATTCGATCGCTTCGAGCGGGCGCGCGGCGAGGCGCGCGCGACCGGACTGTGGTTCAGCGCCCATCCGCTCGATTCACCCGAGCTCGAAGCGGCGCGGCGCGGCGCGGTCGCGTGCGCCGAGCTGCCGCGGCGCGTCGGCGAGCGCGTGGCGCTGGTCGGGCTCACCTGCGCCTATCGCCGGGTCGAGACCAGGCGCGGCGAGCCGATGCTGTTCGCGACCATCGCCGACGCGAGCGGGCTCGCCGAGGGCACCCTGTTCACCTCGGCCTATCGCGCATGGGGGCCGGCGGCCCGAGCCAGCGTGGTGCGGCTCGAGGGGCGCGTCGAAGAGGCGCTCGACGCCGTCACGCTCAACGTCGAGCGCGTGATCGCGCTCGATGGCTCAGCGCCGTCGCCGGCGCCGCACGCGTGGCGGCGCGAGCAGGTTGCCGGAAGATCCGCCGAAGGCGCGGCCGGCCTCTCCCCACGCGAAACGCCGCGCGCGCCCAACGGCATCAGCGCTCATCGCGCCGCGGTGCGGGCCCGAGCGCGGCATCCGGAGGTCAAGACTTGACTGGATCGCGTCGCGAGGTCTGTGCCCTGAAGTTCGCTCTTGACCCGCGCGATTGCCGGGTGTCTGATTTGCGCAGCGGCGAGGGTGCAGTGAAGACCCGACCCGCGATAAGAAACGTCCACTGCTACAGTGGGCGCGGCTGATGCGGAACCTCTGAGGGGAACCGCCGGCCGGAAGTTGAGCGTCGACGCCGAAGGAACGGCCGGCCGGGACTGACCCTCCCGCGCTGCCGACTGCTTCTTGCGGCGTCGGCTTTTTGTGGCGCGGTGCCTACGATTCCTGTCGGGCGTCCTCGCGCTTGATGCGCGCCACCCGCACCAGCAGGTCCCACGAAGCGCCCAGCGCGTTCCCCAGCAGCATGCCGACCGAGCTGATGGCGAGATTCATCATCAGCTGGTCTTTCGTCGCCAGCGTCAGCGCGCCGGTGAGCGCCATCAGGCTGTAGCCGAGCATCGGCAGAATCGTGCGCCGGCGCACCTGCTGGAGGGTGAAACCGGAGTGCTGGACCTTCGGCCTCCAGCGCAGCTGGGCGCGCGTCAGCAGCAGGAAGCCGCCGCCCAGGATGATCATCTCCACCGAGGTGATACGCATGGTCTCGGCCGGGACCAGCATCACCAGCGAGAGCAGCAGCACGGCCAGGAACGAGAACAGGACGATGCGCGCCAGCTGCAGCAGGTGCTCGTGCGTTTCGTGGATCAACGCCTCGATGTGAAGCGAGAGCGAAACGAACAGCAGGCCGGCCAGCGTGACCGCCGCGGTTCCCGCCATGAGATAGAACTCGTGCCAGCTGACGTAGTACTCCGGCCAACTCATCGCGACAGGTGTCGGCGGCATGACTTGCGCCGGTGCGGCGGTTAGAGCCCCAGCTCGCCGCGAACGCCGAGCATCGCTTCGCGCACGAACGCGATGTGCTCGTCGAGATCCACGCCCAGCTCGGCCGCGCCCTGCACGATGTCGTCACGGTTGACGTTGCGGGCGAAATCCGCGCGCTTCATCTTCTTGCGCACCGACGAGACTTCGACCTGATCGAGCTTGCGCTCGGGCGTCACCAGCGCGCAGGCGACCAGGAAGCCGCTCAGCTCGTCGCAGGCGTAGAGCGCGCGGGCCATGTCGGTGTCGCGCGGCACGCCGCTGTGCACGGCGTGGCCGAGCACCGCTCGGCAGATGTCCTCGGGCCAGCCGAGCGAGCGCAACACCTCGACGCCTTTCATCGGATGGCGCTCGAGATCCGGATGCCGCTCCCAGTCGAAATCGTGCACCAGCCCGGCGATGCCCCAGCGCTCTTCGTCGCCGCCCAGCTTGCGCGCGTAGGCGCGCATCGCCGCCTCGACCGCGTAGCAGTGCTTGCGCAGGTTGACGTTGGCGATCCACTCGTGAACCAGCGCCAGAGCCTGGTCGCGCGTCGGCAGGGTTTCAGTGGCCACCGGGGCTGCTCCTCAAGGGACGGGCGGCGAGGAGTTACTTCTTCTCGAAGAACTGGCGGTTCTTCCCAATGAAGCTCTGCCACTTCTCCGGGATACCATTGTCCGGAAAGATCGCCTGCACCGGACAGGCGGCCTCGCAGGCCTGGCAGTCGATGCACTCGTCGGGATGGATGTAGTACTGATCCTCCCCCTCGTAGATGCAGTTGACGGGGCAGACCTCGACGCACGACTTGTCTTTCACGCCGATACAGGGTTCGGCGATGATGAACGGCATGATGCCTCCGACACGGCGGTGATCGCGGACGCGGCACCAGCGATGGAGCCGACGCAGTCTATGAAGGCGCCGTTCGCTTGTAAAGCGAGTTGACCCGCCGCGCGACCGCTCCCTAGACTCTCGCGCTCCGCCCTTTCCCCTTGGAGCGACGGCGTGTCATCCGCAACCCCCAATCTCTCGAGTCTCCGCATCAACCGGGACGATCCTCCGCCTCGACCGCGCGGTGGAACGTGGGTTCGTGCGCTGATCATCGGGCTGCTTTTCGCCGTCGCGGCCTTCCTCGCGTTGCGTCTGGCCGCCGATCGGGCGCGGCCGGTCAGCCTCGGCAGCGCGACGGCCACCGGCGGCGGCACGGTCTCGGCGGAAGGGATCAGCGCCAATGGCTACGTGGTGGCGCGCACCAAGGCCTCGGTGTCGGCCAAGATCTCGGGACGCCTGGAATATCTCGGGGTCGCCGAGGGTTCGCACGTCAAGCGCGACGAGGTGATCGCTCGCCTCGAATCGGGCGATTACGCGGCCCAGCTCGCCGCAGCGAGTGCCCAGGTGGCCCAGGTGGAAGCTCAGCTCGCCCAGTCGCGGCGCGAGCTCAAGCGCGCCCAGGAACTGCGCCGCGACGACCTCAATTCCACCCTCGATCTCGAGACCGCCGAGACCAACGTCGAGGTGCTCGAGGCCCAGCTCAAGTCCGCACAGGCGCAGGAGAGACTGGCCGAGGTCAATCTCGAGAACACGCGCGTCCGAGCGCCGTTCGATGGCACCGTGCTGCGCAAGGACGCCGAGGTCGGCGAGATCGTCGCGCCCTCGTCGGCGGGCGGCGGACTCACGCGCACCGCGATCGTCACCATGGCCGATCTCAGCACGCTCGAGGTCGAAGTGGACGTCAACGAGGCCTACATCGCGCAGGTGCGAAACGGCCAGCCGGCGCGCATGACGCTCGACGCCTATCCCGACACCTCGTTCCGCGGCGCGGTGCGTCAGGTAGTTCCCACCGCCGATCGCCAGAAGGCCACGGTGCTGGTGAAGGTCTCGATCCTCGATCGCGATCCACGCATCCTGCCCGAAATGGGCGCCAAGGTGGTGTTCCTTCGGGGGGGCGGCGCTCCAGCGGCGGTGGCGCCGCGCCGCGTGACGGTGCCCAAGGAGGCGGTCGCTCAGCGCGACGGGCGCAGCGTGGTCTGGGTGGTGACCGACGGTGTCGCGCGCGCGACGACGGTCGAGCTCGGCCCGGAACACGAGGGCGTGACGGAAATTCGAAACGGTTTGCAGGGCGGCGAGAGCATCGTGCTGTCACCGCCGCCGGATCTCAAGGACGGCGCCCGCGTCCGGGCCGCCGCGGGTCAGTGAGGAGCCCCATGCCGGTGGAAATCGAAGTGCGAGACGTTCACAAGGTGTACCGCCGCGACACCCAGGAAGTACCGGTGCTCTCGGGTCTCTCGCTGCAGATCCAGAAGGGCGAGTACGTCGCCCTGATGGGGCCCTCGGGCTCGGGCAAGACCACGTTGCTCAACCTGATCGGCGGCATCGATCAGCCGACTCGCGGCAGCATCGAGGTCTCGGGCACCGACATCGCGAAGCTCAGGGGCGCGGCGCTGGCGAAATGGCGCTCGCGGAACATCGGCTTCATCTTTCAGCTCTACAACCTGATCCCGGTGCTGTCGGCGATCCAGAACGTCGAGCTGCCGCTGCTGCTGGTGAAGATGAGCGGCGCCGAGCGGAAGAAACGAGCGACCACGGCGCTCGAGCTGGTCGGCCTGGGCGATCGTCTCGGCCATTTCCCCCGGCAGCTGTCGGGCGGGCAGGAGCAACGGGTCGCGATCGCGCGCGCGCTGGTGAGCGATCCCGAGCTGCTGCTGGCCGACGAGCCGACCGGCGATCTCGATCGCAAGTCGGGCGGCGAGATCCTGGATCTGCTCTCGCGTCTCAACAAGGAGTTCAAGAAGACCATCGTGATGGTGACTCACGACCCGCACGCCGCCGAGCGCGCCGATCGTATGGTGCATCTCGACAAAGGCGTGCTTTCGAACTGAGGAGGCCGCGGTGAGCATCCTCAGCCTGGTGCTGGTGAATCTCGGCCGCAACAAGCGCCGCACCATTCTCACCACGCTCAGCGTGATGGTCGGCGTGTTCCTGTTCTGCGCACTCGGCGGCGTGCTCGACACCATGAATCGCTCGATCCAGCTCGGCAGCCTCACGCGTCTGGTGACGCGCAACAAGATCTCGCTGGTCTTCCCGATGCCGTACTCCTACCGCGATCGGCTCGCGGCGGTGCCCGGCATCCGCCGCGTCGGCATTCAGAACTGGTTCGGCGGCGTGGATCCCAAGGACCCGCACAACTTCTTCGCCCAATTCGCGGTGGACGACAACTTCCTCGCCATCTACCGGCCGGACGTGGATCTCGTCGAGTACAGCACACCGCAGGTCGAGACCGGCGTGCCGGAAGGCAACGATCCGCGACTGGCCTCATTCTTCCAGGAACAGACCGCCTGCATCGTCGGGAAGCAGTTGATGGTGAAGAACGGCTGGAAGCTCGGCCAGACCATCACCGTGAGCGGCACCATCTATCCGGGCGACTGGCCGATGACGATCCGCGCGGTCTACGTCGCCAAACGGAAGAACTTCGGCGAGCAGACCGTGTTCTTCCATTTCAAGTATCTCGACGAGAAAGGCATGGGCGGCTCGAAGTCGATCGGCATTTACGTGCTGGATCTCGCCAATCCCGACCAGGCAGCCACGATCGCGAAGACCGTGGATGCGATGTTCGTCAATTCATCGGCCGCGACGCTGACCGAGAGCGAGCAGGCGTTCCAGGCGGGCTTCATCAGCATGTACGGCAACGTACCATTCGTCCTGCGGGTCATCGGCCTCGCGATCGTGTTCGCGATCCTGCTGGTCGCCGCGAACACCATGATGACCACCTTTCGCGAGCGCACTTCCGAATTCGGCGTCCTCAAGACCCTCGGCTTCGCCGACTCGACCGTATTCGGCATCGTGCTCGCCGAGGCCGCGCTCATCACCCTGGGGGGCGGAATCGCCGGGGCGCTACTCGCCAAACTCCTGATCGAAGGGAGCGGCTTCAGCATGAACGGCTTCCTGCCCCCGATGAGCGTCTACTGGAGCACGGTGCTCGTCGGCGTCGGCATCGCGGTGCTGATGGGCGCGGTGAGCGGGCTGATTCCGGCCTGGCGCGCGGCGAATCTCCGGATCGTCGACGCGCTGCGGCGCGTGGACTGAAAGGACAGCCATGGCGATTCCGTTCGTCTACAACCTGCGCAACGTCCAGCAGCGGCCGGTCGCCACGCTCACGACCGCGGTCGGCGTTGGACTCACGGTCTCCATCTTCATCGGCGCGCTGGCGCTCGCCGCCGGGTTCCGGGCCGCGCTCATCAGCACCGGCTCGCCCGACAACGTCATCCTGCTGCGCAAGGGCGCCGACAGCGAGATTTCGAGCGGGATCTCGCGCGACGCGGTCAACATCCTGCGCGCCTACTCCGACGTGAAAGCCGGCCCTGATGGCAGGCCCCTCGTCACCGCCGATCTGGTGGTGGTCACCAACAAGGACCGTCTCGGCATGAAGGGCTCCTCCAACGTCACCGTGCGCGGAGTGGATCCGGCCGGCGTAGGCGTGCGCACGCATCTCGTGATTCAACCCGGCGGCCGCATGTTCACGCCCGGAACCGACGAGGTGATCGTGGGGACACGCGTGGCGAAACGATTCGCGAACTGCGCGATCGGGGATCGAATCGTTTTTCAGCAGCGCTCGTTCGAGGTGGTGGGCCACTTCACCGCCGAGGGCTCGGCGTTCGAGTCCGAGATCTGGGGCGACGCGTCGGTGCTCGGGCCGGCGCTCGGGCGCGAGAACACTTTCCAGACCGTGACTTTCCGCATGAAGGACCCGTCGCGCTTCGACGCGCTCAAGGCCGAGATCGAACGCGATCCGCGGCTGCAGGTTCAGGCCAAGCGCGAAAAGGATTTCTACGCCGAGCAGTCGGAGTTCTTCACGAATCTCATCACCGGCGTCGGGGTCTTCATCACGCTGATCATGGCGATCGGCGCGGTATTCGGGGCGGCCAACACCATGTACGCCGCGATCGGTGCGCGCACCCGCGAGATCGCGACGCTGTTGGTGCTCGGCTTCCGGCCGGGCGCGATCATGGTTTCGTTCCTGGTCGAGTCGGTGCTGATCTGTCTGCTCGGCGGGGTGATCGGCTGCCTGATCGCGCTGCCCATCAACGGCATCGCCACCAGCACCACCAACTTCCAGTCGTTCAGCGAGGTCGGATTCGCCTTCGCGGTCACACCGCCGGCGCTGCTCGCCGGCCTGATCTTCTCGGTGCTGATGGGGCTGTTCGGCGGCTTCTTTCCAGCGCTGCGGGCGGCCCGGCAGGTGCCGGCGACCGCGCTGCGCGGCGGCTGAGCCTAGCGCACTCGCATCACCCGCGCGGTGACGGGCTCTTCGCCTTCGAGCTCGAGCCGCGCGAGATACGCGCCGGGGGGCACGCGCACGCCGCGCGCGTCCTCGCCATCCCAAGCCGCCCGCGTCTCTCCGGCCGGCGCCTCGCCGTTCCACAGCGTGCGCACCAGCCGGCCGGCGACGTCGTAGATCGAGAGCCTGGCACGAGCGCGCGAAGCGAGCGCGAAGGAGAGCCGGGTGATGTCGTGAAACGGATTGGGCGCGACGTGGAGCGTCATCGCGACCGGCGCAGACGGCGGCACCGCGGTCGGGCCGACGTAGCGAATACGATTGAGCGTCCCGGTCTGCCCGAACAGCGTCGAGTCGAATTGCGACATCCACCACAGGCTGCCGTCGGGACCGACCAGGAAATCCACCGACGAGATGAGCCCGCTCGCCCAGGTGCTGTCGTCGGGCTGGCCGGGCACCGGCGCCGCGCGCTGCCAGGCGCCGCCGATGTACGACAGACGGCGCAGGTAGCCCATGAAGTAGTCGCCGTAGAACACGTCGCCGCGCTGGGCGTAGTAGGCCGGCGGCCAGTTGTTGCTGCCGCCGACCGCGGGCTCGTACGGGCCGCCCGACACCACCGCGTGGAGATTGGTGTCGCGCCCGAACACGGCGATCGGCGCTTTGAAGGCCAGCGTTCCCGGGCCACCCGGCTCGGGGCACGAGGGCCGGATCATGATCTTGTAGCCCTCGCGGTACGGCCATCCCAGCCAGTCGCCGGGGCGGATCTCGTTCTCCTCCTCGAAATCGGACTCGCCCACGTCGCAGCCGTAGACGATCCCGGTCACACGATCGACCTGGATGCGCCACGGATTGCGCATGCCGTAGGCGTAGACCAGACGCGCGTTGCTGTCGGGGCTCGCGGCGAAGAAGTTGCCGGGCGCCGCCAGCAGCGCTCGCGATACCTGCGGGCCGCCGCCGGCCGGCAGCGTCGAGACCCGGAGTCGCAGGATGTCGCCGTGCAGCGTGGTCGGATCGTAGGCCAGGCAGTAGCCGGAATCGTCGTCGCCGACGCTCACGTAGAGCATTCCATCCGGGCCGAACCGCAGGCATCCGGACTGGTGATAGACCGTGAGGTCGGGAAGATCGTCGATCAGCAGGAGCGGCGCGGAGAGCAACAGATTCTCTCCGGTCGCCACGCTCAGATCCCCGCTCGCCGTGTAGCGCACCAGGCGTATGAATCCGTTGGTGCGCGAGTAGTAGAGATAGACGTAGGGCCGGGCGGGCCAGGCGGGATCCACCGCCACCCCTTGCAGCCCGCGCTCGTAGGCCGCCGATTCGAGCGACGGCACCGTGACCAGGATCGTCGCGCTGACGTGGCCGTTCGCGAACAGGCGCACATTGCCGGTCCGCTGCTCGGTGAACAGCAGTCGGCCATCGGGAAGGAACGCGAAGCTGTTCGGTTCATTGAGACCCGTGGCCAGCGTTTCGTTCACGAAGTTGGCTGGAACCTGAACCACCGCGGCGGCCGGACGGCTCGCGATCGGCGCGCTCAGGGTGGACAGCAGCAGGAAGACGAACTGCTGGCGGCGGACCATCAGGGCGTGGCGCTGGAACAAGCGGGATCATCCTCGGGATGCGCGCGGCGCTCGGCCACCGGGGCACTCGCGCGGAGCAGTGTAGCGAAATCCCGACCCGATTCGCCAGCCCCGTCGATTGGGAGTAGGTTCCGTGCTCGTCGCCGAAAGAGGAGGAAACCCCCATGAAGGAACGCTGGCTCGCAGTGGTCGTGATCGCTCTGGCACTCACGTCGTGCGGCAAGTCGCAGAATTCCGGCAGCTCGGAGCCGGCCACGCCCTCGGCGACCTCGGCCGCGCCGGCCCACCCCGAATCCACGGCCGCCGTCCCGGCAGTGTCGAAATACGACTCGGGACCGCGCGCGTCGGAGCACCCGGTGGATCAGGGGCTGGCCGCCAAGGGCAAGATCCTGTTCACCGCGCGAGGCTGCGTCGCCTGCCATGCCTTCGGCAAGGTGCTCACCTGTCCCGATCTCGTCGGGGTGCCGCACCAGCGCAGCGCCGAGTGGATGACGCAGCAGATCCTCCACCCGGACGTGATGGTGAAAGAAGACCCGATCACCATGGAGCTGCGCACGCACTACAAGTTGCCGATGACCAATCAGAACGTGAAGCCCGACGAGGCCAAAGCGCTAATCGAATACATCAAGTCCATGGACAAGCCGGCGAACTGAACGAATCCCTGACGTTGAATCCCTGCTGCATCAAAATCAGTGCGGGCGGGCGCGCGGCTTCGACGCGCCCGCCCCCGTTGCACTAGAATTCGCCGGAATTCGATCGCCTCATCACGCGGGAGCGCGTCCGTGTCCGAAGTCCATGACCTCATTATCCTCGGCGCCGGCCCGGCGGGCTACACCGCCGCCCTCTACGCCGCCCGCGGGGGCTTGAAGCCCCTGCTGATCGCGGGCTGGCAGCCCGGCGGACAGCTCACCATCACCACCGAGGTCGAGAACTATCCCGGCTTCGAGACCGGCATCATGGGTCCTGAGCTGATGGAAGTGATGCGCAAGCAGGTCGAACGCTTCGGCACCGAGATCGTGAGCGGCGCGGCCGACCGCGTGGATGTGACTCGGCGTCCGTTCACGGTGTGGACCGACGAGGGCAAGAGCTATCAGGGCCGGGCATTGATCATCGCGACCGGCGCTTCGGCCAAGCTGCTCGGGATCGAGAGCGAATCGAAATTGATGGGCTTCGGCGTCTCGGCCTGCGCGACCTGCGACGGTCCCTTCTTCAAGGGGAAGCGCGTGATGGTGGTGGGCGGCGGCGATACCGCCATGGAGGAGGCCACCTACCTGGCGCGGCTCTTCTGCCACGTCACGGTCGTGCATCGTCGGGATACGCTGCGCGCCTCGAAGATCATGCAGGAGCGGGCGCTCTCGAATCCCAAGATCGACTTCCTGTGGGACAGCGAAGTGATCGAGGCGCTGGGCGTGGATCAGAACAAGCTGCGCGGCGTCAAGATTCGCAACCTGAAGACCGGCGAGGTCACCGAGCACCCGGTGGACGGACTGTTCATCGCCATCGGCCACCAGCCCAATACGCAGTTCCTCACCGGCCAGCTGCCGATGGATTCGCGTGGCTATCTGCTGGTCGAGGCCGGCACCTCGCGCACGCGAGTCCCCGGCGTCTTCGCCGCCGGCGACGTCGCCGATCCCACCTATCGTCAGGCGGTGACCGCGGCCGGCAGTGGCTGCATGGCGGCGATCGACGCCCAGCGCTGGCTCGAGGAGCAGGCGCACGCGGAAGCCCACGCCTCGGCGGCGCGGGCCTGAGCGAGCCCGCCAGGTCGAGCATGGACCGCGAAGTCCTCGAATTCGACGTGCAGTTCATCGGCGCCGGCCCCGCCGGGCTCGCCGGCGCGATCCATCTCGCCAACCTGATCGCGAAGCACGACGCTTCCGTGAACGCGGGAGCCCCGGGAAACAAGCTCGGCGAGATCACGATCGCCGTGCTCGAGAAGTCCGCGACCGTCGGCGCCCACGGCATCTCGGGCGCGGTCATGGACCCGCGCGCGATCCGCGAGCTGATGCCCGACTATCGCGAGCAGGGCTGCCCGATCTCCTCCGACGTCGCGAGCGACGACGTCTATTTCTTCACGGAGGGTGGAGAGTTCCGCCTGCCGCTGGTGCCGCCGATGCTCGACAATCACGGCCATCACGTGCTCTCGCTCGGCAATCTGGTGGCCTGGCTCGCGCAGAAGGCCGAGGAAAAGGGCGTGCTGGTCGCGACCGAGATGCCGGCGGCGGCGCCGCTGGTCGAGAACGGCCGCGTCGAGGGCGTGCGCATTGGCGACAAGGGCGTTTCGCGCAGCGGCGAGAGGAAGCCCAACTACCAGCCGGGCGCCGAGTGCCGCGCGAAGGCGACGGTGCTCTGCGAAGGCCCGCGCGGAACGCTGGCCAAGGCGCTCGAGCAGACGCTCGGACTCACCGTCGGCCGCAACCCGCAGGTCTATTCCACCGGCGTGAAGGAGCTGTGGGAGATGCCGCCGGGGCGCGTGCAGAAGGGGCGTGTCATCCATACCATGGGCTGGCCGCTCCCCGAGCAGACCTTCGGCGGCGCGTTCATCTACGGCCTCGATGACACGCACTGGTCGGTGGGATTCGTGACCGGTCTCGACTCCACCGATCCGACCAACGATCCGCACGGCAATCTCCAGCGCTTCAAGACCCACCCGTTCGTGCGCCGCCTGCTCGAAGGAGGAAAGCCGGTCGCCTACGGAGCGAAGGCAATTCCCGAGGGCGGCCTGTGGGCGATGCCGAAGCTCTCGACCGACGGCGTGTTGTTGTGCGGCGACACCGGCGGATTCCTGAACGGCGCGCGTCTGAAGGGTATCCATCTCGCGATCAAGTCGGGCATGCTCGCCGCCGAGACGCTATTCGAGTGCCTGCTGGCGGGCGATTTTTCGAAGGAGCGGCTCGCCGGATACGAGCAGCGATTCCAATCCTCGTGGGCGTGCGAGGAACTGCGCGCAGTGCGCAATTTCCATCAGGGCTTCGACGGCGGCCTTTACGCCGGCATGCTCAATACCGGAATCGCGATGGTGACCGGGGGCCGCGACTGGATGCTGCGCGATCGCGTCCCGGGGCATGCCGGCCACGAGCGCATGCGGAAGCTGAGGGACGCCTGGCCCCAGGGAAAGCCGGCTCCGCAGAAGTTCGACGGCGTTCTCACCTTCGACAAGCTGGCCGATGTCTATCTTTCGGGCACCCGGCACGACGAGGACCAGCCGGTGCATCTGGTGGTGGCCGACACCAGCGTCTGCGCGACTCGTTGCCGCGAGGAGTTCGGCAACCCCTGCCAGCACTTCTGCCCCGCCAGCGTCTACGAGATGGTGCCCGACGAATCCAGGCCGCCCGGTTCGATCAAGCTGCACATCAATGCTTCGAACTGCGTACACTGCAAGACCTGTGATATTGCTGATCCCTACCAGATCATCACCTGGGTGACCCCCGAAGGGGGCGGAGGCCCCGACTACAAGAACCTGTAGTGCCGAGCGGGGAAACCTTTCGCCGCTCGGCTCGGAAGGCGTATGGCCGCTACACCGTTTGATCACGACATCCGTCGTGACGAGCGCGCCTGGCAGGACGAAACCGGCTGGTCGTTTCAGGAGCGAGCCCACTCTCGCGCGGGCACGCGCTACGTCCTCGAACGGCAGTTCGAACGGCTCGCGCGGTTCCTCGACCTCGCTGACGGCAGCGCGGTGCTCGATCTCGGCTGTGGCACCGGCTGCCTGCTCGACTGGCTGGCGCGTCGACTGCCGGGCCGATGGACCGGGGTCGATCTGTCGCGTTCGGCGCTCCGGCGCGCCGGCGAGCGAAACCCGGCGCTCCTCCTGTGCTCGGGGGATGCGGAGCGCCTGCCGCTGCGTGGTTCGTCGTTCGACGCCGTGGTCTGCAACGGTGCCGCGCATCACTTCCTCGATCTCGACGCCGCGATGCGCGAGGTCTACCGGCTTCTCAAGCCCGGGGCTCGCGTCATTCTGTTCGAGCCGGTCGCGACTCGTGTCGCCGACGCGGTGCGGCGCGGCTGGTTCCGCAACAGCCGGTTCGAGTCTCCGGCCGACCTCGCGCACAAGCACGAGTTCACTCGTGGTCTCGTCGAGGAGACGCTCCTGCGCGCTGGCTTCACCGACTTTCGCACGCGCTTCTTCGACTTCCTCGCCTATCCGCTGACCGGGATGTACATGCCGCTGCCCTGGAGCGGCTGGCGCCTGCCGTTCCGCGTGCTGTGGGCGATCGAATCGGGCCTGGATCGATCCCGGCGGATCCGTCCGCTTCTCGATTCGGTCTCGTGGCGCCTGCTGATGACCGCCCGGCGCCCGACGAATCCCTGACCTCCGCTTCTTGACCCGAGCGCTCGTGGGTCGCACTCTTGACGCGAGCCACCTCTCGAGCCCCGGGGATTCGAAACATGCGCAGGTTCTGCGCCCTCTGCTTCGCCGCGCTGACGCTGATCTCTCTCGGCGGTTGCGCCTCGGTCGGACTCACACCGGTCACCCCCACGCAGCCGGTGGCGCGCCAGCTCTTGAAGCCCGAGTACCGGGTCTTCTACGACGCGCTGAAGGACTACGGCGAATGGGTGCTGATCGAGCCGGCCGGCTTCGTGTTCCGGCCCAACGTGGTCTGGAATCAATGGGAGCCATTCGCCGACGGCTTCTGGGCTCCGACCGACCTCTACGGCTGGGTGTGGATCTCGTCCGAGCCGTTCGGCTGGGCGACCTATCACTACGGCAACTGGTTCTTCGACCAGTTCCAGGGCTGGGTGTGGGCCCCGGGCAGCGACTGGGGGCCGGGCTGGGTGCGATGGGAGACGACCGGACAGTTCGTGGGCTGGGCGCCGCTGCCTCCTCCTTCCGGCTACGACCTGAACGGCAGCACCCTGGGTGCCTCTCCGCCCAGCGCGGTCCATTTCGCGCCGGTGTCCGCGCTCGGTTCGACCGATCTGTCGCAGCACGTGGTCTCGGCGCAAAAACTGGGATCGGCCGCGAGCGAGGTGAAGCCGATCCGCAATCTCGCCGAACGTGACGGCGTGACCATCAATCTCGGGCCGCCGATCGAAGCCGTCGAGCGACAGACCGGGCCGCTGCCGCGCGTTCGCGTCGAGGACCTGGTGCCGAACGATCTTGCGCGGCGGCCCGCGCCGAAGCCGGCCGCAGGAACGGGCGGCGCTTCCGCTGCGCCCCCGCCCACGATCAAGCCGGCCGGCGAGCCGCTGGCGCCCGACGATCCCGCCGAGATCACGCGGCGCGCCGCGGTGCAGGCCGCCGATGAAGCGCGCAGGATCTCCAACTCGCCGGGAATCGTGCCGGGGACGTTGTCTCTGGTGCGCCCGCTCTACGGACCGAAGCCGGCGTCCGGCGCGGCCAAGTCGGCGCCGCATGCCGCGGGGCCCAAGAGCCTCCCGGCCGCAGCCGACTCGACTCACTGAACGCGCGCTGCATGGTCGCGCTCACCGCCGCCGCGCGAATTCGCCAGCGTGCGGTTGCGCTCGGCTTCGAGGACGCTCGATGGGCGACCGTTTCTCCCCTCGAGGGGGCGGAGCGCTACGAAGCCTGGCTCGCGGCCGGGATGCACGGCGGCATGGACTGGCTCGCCACCGCCGAAGCCCGCGAGCGCCGCGCCGACCCGACCCGCCTCCTGCGCGACGTGCGGAGCGTGGTGTGCGTGGCGCTCTGCCACTCGCCGAGACGCGACGAGTCGCGCGATCTGCGCCTTGGGCGCATCGCCCGCTACGCCGCCGGCGACGACTATCACGCGTTGATGAAAGAGAAGCTCGGGTCGCTCGCGGACTTCGTCGAACACGAAGCGCTGCCGGGATCGCGCGCACTCTGGTACTCGGACACCGGCGCGATCCTCGAGCGCGGCTGGGCCGAGCGCGCCGGCCTCGGCTGGATCGGCAAGCACAGCGGGCTGCTCTCCCAAACCCTCGGCTCATGGTTCCTGCTCGGCGAGCTGCTCGTGGATCGTCCGCTCGAGGCCGATCTCCCGCTCGCGCGCGAGCGCTGCGGCGCCTGCACCCGCTGCCTCGACATCTGTCCGACACGGGCGATCGTCGCGCCCTACCGGGTGGACGCGCGCCGCTGCATCTCCTATCTCACCATCGAACATCGAGGCGTGATCCCGCGCGAGCTGCGAAGCGCGATCGGCGACTGGGTCTTCGGCTGCGATCTCTGTCAGGAAGCCTGCCCCTGGAACCGCTTCGCGCCGGAAGCCCGCGACGCGCGACTTCAGGGACGGGCGCTCGATGGCTGGACCCTCGAGCGTTTCCTAACGCTCGATGCGGACGCCTTCGACCGCCTGTTCGCCGGCAGCCCGATCCGCCGCGCCGGACGTGACGGGTTCCTGCGCAACGTGTGCGTGGCGCTCGGGAACCGGGGCGAGCGCGCCTCGCGCCCGGCGCTCGAGCGCGCGCTGCGCGCGGACCCCTCGTGGCTGGTGCGGGCGCATGCCGCCTGGGCGCTGGGCGAGATCCTCCCGGTCGAACCTCCGGAAAGCTCTCCGGTACTGCTCGAGGCACGGGCTTTCGACGTGTCGGAGACGGTGCGCGAGGAAGCCGATCAAGCGCTGAAGCGCGTCGGCCGAAGCACCGATACCTCGCGGGTATGACGCGCTCCCACCGACTGGCCGCGCTCACCTTGTTCGTCGCGGTCCTTGCGCCGGCCATCGCGCCGTCCGCCCGCGCCGCGGCACCGCGGCCGGTCGTCGCGGACAGCGCGTGGACTCGGTGCGGCGCGCCGGTCTCGGTGGGTCCCGGCGAGCGGACCAACGCGATCGCGCTGAGCGATGACGGCGGCGGACTGTTCGCCGTCTGGCAGCGAGTCAATCCGGTCAGCGCTCACACCGATCTCTGGGCGCAACACCTCGATTCGAGCGGCGCGCAGGTCGCGGGCTGGGGTCCCAGCGGCCTGGCGCTGTGCACGGCGGTCGGCGACCAGACCGACCCGGTCGCGATTCCCGACGGTGCCGGCGGTTTCATCGTCGCATGGGCCGACAACCGCGCCGACTCCTCGGGGCTCGGCAATCCCGACATCTTCGCGCTGCGGGTGGACGCGAGCGGGTCCGTGGTCGCCGGCTGGACCGCGGGCGGCACTCCGCTCACCGTCTCGTCGCGCGCGCAGGCGCATCCGGCGATCGCGACCGATGGTGCGTCCGGGGCGTTCGTGGCCTGGGAGCAGCCCGCAGCGAATCCCGCGGACGTCGAGATCGTGCTGCAGCACGTTCTGGCGGGCGGCGTGATCGCTCCCGGCTGGCCCGACAGCGGCATGGCGATCGCCGGAGGGTCCGGGCAGCGCGGCTCGCCGACAGTCGTGAGCGATGGCGCCGGCGGGGCGCTGGTCGCCTGGTACGACACGCGGGGCGGCAACAGCGCGATCTTCGCTCAGCGCGTCGCGGCGGATGGCTCGGCGCAATGGATCGCCAACGGCCTGCAGGCCTGCGGCAGCGCCCGCTCTCAGGTCACGCCACGCGCGGTTGCCGATGGTGCGGGCGGCATGCTGATCGCGGTCCAGGAATGGATGATCGGCGATTTCAACAGCGTGGACGTGGTGACGCAGCGTATCGACGACACCGGGGCTCCGGTCGCGGGCTGGCCGGGGAGCGGCGTCGGCGCCTGCTCCGCGAGCGGCGCCCAGGTCAATCACCGGATCGCCAGCGACGGAGCCGGCGGCGCCTACGTGAGCTGGGACGACTTTCGATCCGGCGCCTCGCGCAGTTTCGTCCAGCACGTTCAGCCGGACGGCACCATCGCCCCCGGTTGGAACGCGAACGGCAACGCGGCGGGAAGCGATCCCGTCGAGCAGAGTGAGACCGACTTGATCGCCGATGGCGTGGGCGGCGCGCTGGTGGCGTGGACCGAGGCGTCGGACGCGGTCGTGGCGCAGCGACTCGCTCCGGGCGGCTCGCCGTCCTTCGGCTGGGCCGCGTCCGGGACGACGCTGTGCGCCGATCACGCGCAATTCACGCCCGCGCTCGCCAGCGACCTGCAGCGAGGCGCGTTGGTCGTCTTCTCGGACGATCGCGATGGCCCGACCCCCGAGTTGTTCGCCAGCCACGTGACCCAGGACGCTCTGGTGCCCGCGTTGCTGGCGCTGTCGAACTTGTCGGAGACGCCGCACGCCGTCAGCCTGTCGTGGTCCGGGGCACCGGCCGGCGCTCCAGCGGAGCTGTGGCGTGCGCGCGACAGCGAAGCCTGGGCCTTGATCGCGCAGCCCCTCGCCGACGGCACCGGCTCGATCCGCTACCAAGATCGCGACGTGTCGCCGGGCGAGCGCCTCCGCTATCGGCTCGAGCTGGTGGGAAGCGCGGCGCCCACGATCGAGACTCAGGTCCGGGTGCCGGCGCTCGAACCCTTCGCGATCACGCGCGTCGAGCCCAATCCCAGCCCGGGCCGCTTCACGCTCGCGATCGCCTCACCGGTGGCGGCGCCGCTCCGCGTCGAGCTCCTCGACGTGGCCGGTCGGCGCGTGGCCGCGAGCGCGATCGAGGCGGCGGTGGGCGAGAACGCGATGCCGTTCGGCGATGGACGGCCGTTGTCGCCCGGAGTCTACACCGTGCGCGCGGTGATGGGCGGCGCGATCGCCGCGACGCGCAGGGTGTGCATCGTCCGCTAACGAAGCGGCCGGTCGCCCTCGCGGGCGGCCGGCCGTTCGACCTTCGGAAATCGCGTTAGTTACCGAGCAGGATCGAGGTCAGCTTGCGCTGATCGTTTCCGGCCCGCAGCCGATAGAAGTAGACGCCCGCACGCACCCGGTTGCCGCTGTCATCCGTTCCGGCCCACGACTTCTCGTAGGTGCCGGCCGGCATCTGGCCATTCACGATCGTCGCCACGCGACGGCCCAGCAGATCGAACACCGCCAGGTCGACGTGCGCCGCCGTGGGCAGCGAGAAGTTCAGGTGCTGGGTGTGTGCCGGATTGGGGAATACCGCGAACGACAGCTCGCCGAAGCTCTGCGGGCCCACCGCCGTCGACGGATTGGTGATGTCTGCGGCCGAGCGCGGGCAGATGCGGAAACACGCCTGGCTGCGGCCGAACCCCGAGGTGGTGTAGTGCATCACGCCGGTCACGTTGATCTGCGAGCCGACCGCCGGGTAGTTCGGGTTCGAGAGCGAATAGGCGCCCAGCGCGTTGTTCTGGCTCTCGACCATGATCGTGTCGCCATTGGCGGGCGACTGCCCCACCACGTCGAACCCGCGCATCGCGTCGGTTCCGGTCCGCGGGGTCACCACGGTCACGTTCTGAAGCCGGACCAGATCCGACATGTAGTCGTAGCCGTCGTTGAGGTTCTGGTTCGCGTCGCAGGTGTCGCGCGCGACCGTGTGGACCAGCATCGACGGCGGCGAGGGCACGCCCGGGTTGCCCTGCTCCTGGACGTACGTGATCGCCGCGAACTCCTTCTCCATGTAGTACAGCTCGGCGGCGCCCGCCAGCAGGTAGCGATGGCCGAGGGTGAGCGCCTGCGGCGGGGCGAACACCGTCACGCCGCGGGCATTGGAGGGATTGTCATCCTCGAGGTAGTAGAGGTTTCCGAAGACACCGCACACGATGCCGCTGATCGAGGAGCGCGGCCCGAACTGGCCGTTGGTGAACTGCCCCAGCGGCCCGCAGTACTTGGACCGGTCCTGGCACGGACTGGCCGCCAGCGAATCGGGATCGGGTGACGAGATCTCGTTGCACGAGAGCACGCCGGCGAGGAACGAAATCGGCACCGGCGTGGTCATCGAGACCAGGTTCGCGCTGCCGCGAACATTGCTCACCGTCACGGTCTCGGACTGCCCATGGCTGAGGCCGGTTCCGGTCACGGTCAGGATGACGGCAGTGGGGCCGTCCATCACCGCACTGGTCACGGTACCGAACGAACCCAGCGAGTAGTTGGGAATGCTGTCCGCCGACGAGGGAACCACAGGGCGATCGAACACGACCCGATACTGGTTGTCGGCGATCGCATAGGCATCCGCGACGCCCGGCGCCACCACGTCGACCACGTCGTTGGCGTCGCGCGGCATGATGCGCCAGCCACGAGCGGCGCTGTTCACGATGCCGGAGATCGAGGTGAGGACGGTTCCTACGGCCGGCGGGACGATGCTAGTCAATTTGGCGTAGTCGATGAACACCGAGTCGCTGGGCGCCGCGTCACGCACCACCAGCATGCCACCGGTCGCGAGCCCCACAGTCCGCGCCACACGAACCGGGCCATCCAGGGTCACCAGGCTGCTCATGTACGGCGCGATCACAGTGTTGGTCGGCGTCTCAACGAAGTCGGTCGTGTTTCCGTGGAAGAACGGAGGCATCGGATTGCCCGAGCTGCGCTTGCTCAGGATGATGTTGGGCGACGAGAAATTGTTGTTTGGTGATTCGAGCTCGACGTCGCCGAAATAGTTCGCGACGACCGCGTACTCGACCACGATCGAGTCGCCACGATTGAAGCCGTAGGGTGCGCGGAAGTTGGTGCCGTGCGTGAACACATCGATGCCGGCGAGCTTTCCGGTCGGTCCGCCGCCCGACATCTCGACGTAGATATCGAAGCCGGTCGGGTTTTCATCGAAGCCGGTGATGATTCCGCCGACGCCGAGCACGGTGTCACCCGGCGAGCCGGTGGTGTTGGGCGTCGTCGGAGCGCACGGGTCGAGGGTGTTGAGCAGTGTCTTCAGCCCGACGATGGTCATTGTGTCGGTGCAGGTACCCCCCGGGCCCGGCGGGAACTTGTTGAGGGCGAGGGCGGAGTTGACTGCCAAACAAAGCGTGGCGGTGACGAGAGCAGCGATCGTCCATTTCTTCATGTCGCACCCCTCTGAGGTGAAAAGCAGCGAAAACCGGTGGATGGGGTTGCAGCGCTTGAGTTGCCGCTAGGCAGGGCGGCAAGAGACTGCAGTGAAACGACTACTCCCTGAACCGGGTGACCGGGTACAGCCCAGAACCTAACCGAGCGGCTGACAGAAGCCGAACAAAAACGGCATTTGCGGGATGTTAACAGAACGTATCGCCGTGGTGGGGGGAGAACTCGGCCGCCGGCCGATGCTCTCAATCTCGCTATGGCGTCGTAAGTCCAAGGCGGGCAAAGATTTTCATGAGGACGAAGGTGGCGCGCTGAGAGAAAGTGCCCTGAGAAATCGTTCCCGAGACCAGCGGGTAGGTCTGGACGATGAAGCGCCCGCCGCGAAGCTGGGGCACATCCAGGCCCACGGGCATGTCGATGGTATTGCCCTGTGAAGCGGCACCGGCGGAGAGCAAGAACAGGATCTGCGACGAATTGTAGTTCCGGAATCCGCGCAAGCCGATCACGTTGCGCAGGTTCAGCAGGCTGTCGTCGAGCTGGGCGCTGTGGAGCACGGCCGGCACCGACGAGGTGAGCCCCCAGGCGGCCGAAGAGTCGGGCGGCTGCGGGTATTGCGAAACTCCCGAGCAACGCAGGTACTTGTTGGTGAAGTCGGCCGAAAGCCCGCCCGCGGTGCTCTGAGCCGTCGTCAGGTTCAGCGACTCGATGTAGACGCGGCCGCCGTTGTCGAGGTAGGGGCCGATCCCGTCGCCGTAGTTCGCGAGCGTGTTCGAAAACAGCGACTGCTCGCCCCGATACCAGACGACGGTCTCGAACTGCTCGAAGGTTTGCTCGAGATCCTTGGCCGAGCGGAACGGATGGCTCGTATCCAGCCGGAGCATCGACCACTGGTCCGGCGCGACTGCGCTCCGCGCCACGGCGTTGGCGTAGAGCGTGTCGCAGCGGAATCGCGCGGGCGCCGGCTGCTTGTTGGCGACGGGAACGTCGTCCACGTCCTCGATCAGGAGCAGCCGCGCACGCGTGCCGGTGACCGGCGCTCGCACGTACCAGGTCACGTTGTCGATCGGTCCGGCGAGCCCGCCATCGTCCACACCCTCGATGTAGAGGGTGCGGAATCCGGACCGATAGCTTCCGCCCTGCAGGAAGAGCGAGCTCGGCAGCGTCATCCCGGTCGATTGGGTGATCTGAGGACTGGCCGACTGGCCGTCGAGCCACAACATGTAAACCACGCGGGTCGGGTCCCCGTCCGGATCGAGCACCGACCAGTCCACGGTGACCGACGCAAACGTGGTGTCGGAATGGTCGCCGGGATTCGGTTTGCCCACGAACTTCACAATTGGCGGGCGGTTGCGGAACTCGAATTGCTCGATCGCGGGGCTCGGATCGCGCACCCCGTGGTCGTTGATGGCGCGCGCCTCGAATACCGCCGAAGTGCCGCGGGTCGGCGTGTAGACCGTGAGCAGGGTGTCGGTATGCGTGGTGAACCGCCACAGGGAGTCGGCCGGCGCCAGCGGATTCAGGAGCCGGACCTCGTAACCGCTGATGTAGCCGCCGGCGTCACTTCCAAACCAGAATAGATGGACGACGTGATTGACCGTGTCGACCGGCCCCTGCACGAACAAGATCGTGTCCGGAAGACTGGTGGGTTGAACGACACCCTTCAGCCCGCAGCCGACCAGCACGGCGATCGCGCCGGCGAGCAGGATTCCGATCGGCAGGAAGCGTCGCATCTCAGAAGCTCTCTCGATCCGACTTGAGAATCAGCAGCTTGCCGGTCTGACGGTTCCCGTTCTGCTTGTCCTTCACCGCCCAGATGTAGAGCCCGCTGGCGACCGCCTGCCCCCAGCGGGTGATCATGTCCCAGCCAAAGGTCGTCCCCGACATGACCGCCGGGAGATCGGTCCCGGTGCGGACGATTCCGCTCGCGTTGGTGCCGTTGTAGCTCGAGCCATCGAAGTCGGTCGAATACACGAGATCTCCCGAGAGCGTGAAGATCTGAATCGTGCACTTGGTCGGCAGACGCGTGAAGAACACGTAGTGATCACGCGCCTGCTGGCCGCGATCCCAGGCCGCTTCCACCTTGTAGGGGTTGGGGAACACCGAGACGCCGCCCGAGGCCTCGCTCGGTGCGGGTCCGGGTATCGCCATCTGCTCGTTCTGCGAAGTGCCGCTCTCCAATGACTCGATGTCGGGATTGCCCAGATCGTAGGCGGTGACGGCGGCAAAGTACTTGAAGCCGTCGCGCAGATTCGAAATCTGGAATCGGTAGTCGAAGTGCTGGCCATCCGCGAACGTGGTATCGAAGGCCACCCGGCCGAATCCGGTGTTGTATCCGGTGGTGTCGTGCGGGGACGTCGCCAGGTCGTACTGCGCGGCCAGGTTGAGTGTGTCCCGATTCTCGCCCACGTAAACGCGGTAGCCCTCGAAATCCTTGCCGATCGCCGACGTCGGATCGATGAAGTCCTCGGGCGCGCGGTTCCAGTACAGATCGAGTCCATTGGCGCGCGGTACGAGCCGCAGACTTGGGGACGGCGGCGGCACCGGGACCTTGTAGTGCAGGTCGTAGGCGCGTTTGGCGACCACCGCTCGCCGCGAGAGATCGGCGTAGGTGAGTCCGCCAATGTAGGCGTAGTCGATCGAGATGCTGTCGCCGGGATTGATGGTCCGGAACGGTCCGACCGCGAGCAGCTCGACCGGGTCACCGCTCACCGGGGCCAGCGAGTCGGGCAGCGGATCGATCGACTGCCGGACGCCGGTCGACATCAGGCCGTATTTCAGACTGTCGTCGCCTCGCGCCACCGCGCCCGGCGTGCCGGTGGGCGCGAAGTTCCATGCCGCGAACGTGATCTTCTTGTCGGTGGTATCGCGGAAGTTGCCCGGCCGCACTCCCAGCAGGCTCACCGCCGCAATCTCCGGAACCAGATCGAAGCGGCATTGCGCCGGGAACGGACGGCCCTGGCAGTAGCGCTCGGTCACCATGCTCACCGAGTCCACCCAGGTGATGTACTTCTTCGAGAACCAGCCGGTCGGCGGGTACGAGTTCTGCAGCTTCATGTTGCCGCTGGCCAGCTCGTCGTACATCCCGAACCACACGTCCTGCAGCGGCGGCCCATTGTTGTGCACCACGTAGTGGAAGATCACGAAATGCGCGTAGTCGGAGAACGACCACTCGTAGGTGTACTGGTTGACGACCACGTTGAGCGGCCGGTGCTGGATGAGGACGTTGGCCGGCAGATCGCTGTAGGACGAAATGCAATCCAGCTCGCTCACCGCGCCAGAGTCGAAGTAGAAACTGTTCGGCAGCGTCGAGCGCGCCGCGACATAGGTGCCGGCCGGGGTGAACTCCTGCGAGGGCGGATGCGTGCCCCCCGCGAAGCCGTCCTCGGCCGCGGTGGACACCCCGATGAACGCGCCGTTCTCGTCGGCCGACACCGCGCCGATCCAGGGACCGCCCCGCACCATGTGCATGTGACCGGACCCGAGCGGATATTCGAACGAGGGCGCGAACGAGCTGAAATTCGTGCCGATGAACCCATAGTTGGTGAGGGTCAGGCCGAGCTTGTTCCCGTTCTGGACACGAACCGCGTACAGAATCGAATCGGACTGGGCGGTCTGTGTCGCCGCCGACGGCGCGACGAATCCCCGCGGCGGGGTGTGATCCTCGTCGGCCCGGGACCGCGCCGCGATCAGCGAGGCGGTCAGCGCCAGTCCCAGCAGGATGCGCAAGCGCTTCATGGACGCCTCTGGTATCGAATGACCTGGCCGCGACCCGCATCAGCGACATAGGCAAGAGAGTCGAGCACACCGATCGCGATCGGATCCAGCAGGGGGAGGTCGTCGGAATTCCTCTCGACGTTGACGACCTGGAGGTACTGGCCCGACGCGTCGTAACGCAGCACGCGCTGGTTGAACCGGTCCACGACGAACAGGGACCCGCCGTTATCCACCGCCACCCCCTGCGGCCCGCTGAAGCTGGTGCCGGTCGGGGTCTCGCTGCCGTCCATCGAGGTGATGCCGTAATTCGGCATCCCGGTGCCGATCAGCTTGGCCTTGTTGTTCCCACGATCCGCGATGAACAGGGAGCCGCCATAGAGCGGCGACCAGTCGATGCCGCGCGGGTCGATCACCGACGAGCTTCCGGTGCCATCGTGCGCCAGCCAGGTGGTGTCGCGGTGCCAACTGGCGCCCGGCATGTTGATGTCGTCCGGCACCACCCCTGGGTAGCGCGGCCCGCGAGCGTAGCGATAGATCCGGGAGATGAACTTCCGGGTGCGGATGCGCTGATCGGTCGTCAGCGTATCGAGAATCACCGCGATTCCCGACACGTAGACGTTGCCGAAGATGTCGGCCGCGATTCCATTCACGTAGGCGAAGGTCGTGTCGGTGAACGTGGAGAGCGTATCGCCGCCGGTGAGCGGGTACTCGCGGACCCGCCAGGTCGCGGTGTAGTCGAAGATGATGCTCTGTTGTCCGTGGCGCAGCGTGTCGGCCTCGCAGGTCCCGCGACTGGGATCGAACTTGGCCTGGCACGAATCTCCCTCGTCGAGCACGAAGATCAGATTCACCGCGGAAGTCAGCGCGACCGGGTTGAACAGGGTCCGCGGCGGCTGAAACGCCGGGGCGCCGATGGGATTGGGCTGAGTGAGCGGGTAGCGCCTGACCTCGCCGCGCGGAACCGAGGGGCTTCCGGTGCCCCCGTAGTTGAACAGGAAGAACATCTCGACGCCCGGCGGCGGGATCAGCAGGATGTCGCGGATGCCGTTCAGGTTCTTCCAGGTCGCGAGCATCTGGTAGCTCTTGTCGGTCGGGATCACGCGGGCCGCATGCGTCTCGGTGGGGAGCTTGTAGTTGCCCCCACAGCCCATGGCCGCCCAGACTCCGAGCATCAGCAGGATGGCGAACGCGCGACGCATCAGAACCGGAGCCCCAGCGACAACCTCTGCACGGCGCCGAGGATGCCGGCATCCGTGTAGGCGTAGTCGAGCGAGCCCTTCATCGAAGCGAAGTCCGCGTCGAATCCGGCGCCGGCGCTGAACTTCATGAGATCGGCGTTGGCGTTGTATCCGGTACGCAGCGCGAAGAACTTCCGGTAGCCCCATTCGAGTCCGAACTTGATCTCCTGCTGGTTGTCGGCCGGCTGGGTGACCTCGAACGACGTCGTCACTCGCTGGCTCGAGTTCTCGAGCGGCTCGAACGCCAGCCCGTAGCGGAACGTCATCGGCGGATCGAAGCCATCATAGGAGCGCACCTCGCCGCTGTAGGGCGAAGTGTAGGTGCCGGACGGCTTCAACTCGGACCCGAAGTTGGTGAGCGCGGTCGCGATCCGAATGCTTCCGAGCCCGAGATAGAAGATCGAGCCCACGTCGTAGAGGACCGCGTTGGTCACGGCGCCTCCCACCTGCGAGCCCAGGTCCTCCCGGACGTACTTGAGACCGGCGCCGACCAGCAGCTTGTCGGTCCAGCGGCGGGCGTAGGCAATGCCGGTGACCAGATCGCTGTAGGAGAATTCGCGGCCGGTCCCGAACGGCGCGAGCTCGGTGGTTTCGTCGATGCGCGTGCCCAGTACGCCGAGCTGGATGCCGATCGAGCCGCCGAGCCGCCGGCTGGGAATGACCAGCGTGAGATGGTCATAGTGAACGTCCGCCGGCCAGTCGACGTGAGAGGCCTGGATTTCCTGGCGCTGAAGCGAAGCGAGCCCGGCCGGATTCCAGTAGACCGCGCTGGGGTCGTTCGCGACCGCCACGAACGTCTCCCCCATGCCCACCGCGCGCGCGCCGACGCCGATGCGGAGGAAGCTTCCCGACGCGGTTCCCTCGCGCTGGCTCCCCAGCGCCTGCGCGTTCGCGGACGACCAGCCGGCCGGCAGCAGCGCGACCGCGAGCGCCACCCCTGACCACCGCGCGCGGCGCCGCGAAGGATCAGAGATCGAAATCAATCTGCAATCTCCACTCGGCGCCCGGCCCGTAGTTCGAAGGGTCGTCCACGGTCGCGGTGCGCACGGTCTCGTTGAGTCCGTGCACGTAGTTGGGATCGAACGCGCCCTGCCCCCAGACGTAGCCGCGCCCGGTGACCGGATCGACGCGGTAGATCAGATAGTTGTTGAAGATGTTGAGTCCCTGAAGGCTGATATCGCATCGCGTTCCAAACACCCGGAACCAGCGATCGAGCTTGACGTCGGTCGTGATCTGAAATGGGGCGTTCTGCGAGTAGGGCAGGCCGATCGGGTTCTGATCGTTGATGTCGTAGGGCGTATAGGCGCGTCCCGAGGTGCCCTGCACGTAGACGTTGAAGCCGGTCCGGCGCAGGAACTCGAAATCCTTGGGAGGCGTGTCGTTGAATCGAAGGTCGAGGTTCGCCGTCAGCTTGTGCGGTCGATTCCAGGCCACGAACACCTGCGAGAGCCGGGTGAGCGCGGCCCCGCCGATTTCCTGCAGGGCCGTGTCCTGGTTCGGATCGCCACTCTTTCCCTTGGTCTGCTGGTAGGAATAGCTGAGCTTCGCCGACCAGTTGTTCGAAGGCCGTTTCTCGACCTCGACCTCGACCCCTTTGGAACGCGAAAAATGTCCGTTCAGGTAGACGAAGTAGGCCTGCAGGTTGGTACCGGTGAGCGGGGTCACCAGATTGGCGCTCGGATAGTCGTAAACATCACGAACGAAGAAGGTCAGATTGGCCGCCGCGTTGGGCAGGAACTGGTCCTTGGCTCCGATCTCGTGATTCACCGAGACCTGCGGGTTGAGATTGGGGTTGCCTTGCAACGGGAACGACTCGCTCGAGATCGATCCGAGCTTCGAATAGACGTACCGGTAGGACGGGATTTGCGTGAATTCGCCGTAGTTGAAGAAGAAGCTGCTGTTCTCGGTGATCGGATGCGCCACCATGATGCGCGGCGAGACGTGCACCTTGGTGCGGCGGCCGTAGAATGAATAGGTGTCGGTGTAGAAGCTGTTGCGCTCGCTGATTGGAATGTTGTGCCGGGTGGTGTCGGCCATGGCGCTTTCCGCTTCGCGGCCCACCATCCAGTAGTCGAGTCGCGCCCCGATGTTGGCCACGAATCCCTCGTACTCGAGACGGTCGCGCAGATAGGCGTCGCCCACCCAGGGGTGCACCGACCACAGATCGTGGGATTGTCCGAGTCCACTGGGGTCGTAAACCCACGGGTATTCGATGTCGACGTACTGGACGGTCTGGAACTGGTGCTCGAGCCCGGCTTCGAGCTCGTTGTGGTGCAGACGCTGGGTATAGCCCCACGTCAGTCCCCAGCTCGAGGTACGCCGATCGGACCACTGGTAGTTGTCGCCGCTGTCGTAGAACGCATCGTCGCGGCGCGGATCGCCCTTGGGGAAGTAGCTTTCGTCGTCGGGCGCGACGTACTGCAGGTTGCCATTGGCGTCGGCCCACATCTTGCCGCCGACGTCCTGGCGCTGGGCGAAGAAGTAGTGCGCGACCTGCAACTCGGTATAGCCGCTGACCGACAGGGTTCTGCGCCACAGCAGCGACGACTGGACGTTGTCCTCGAAAAAGGTCGAGGCGTGATCGATTCGGTGCGCCCAGAGCCAGGGGAAGGCCGGATCGCCGAGATCACCGTTGGCGGTCAGGATCGTGCGGCTGAACCCCTGATCGATGGCGATGCGCTTGGAGAAGTTGAAGCTGAGCTTGTCGCTGCTGTTGGGCTTCCAGTTGAGGCCGTAGCGGGCCGCCCAGCGGTTGTCTTCCGTCGGTGCCCACATGTCCGAGTAGTGAAAGGGAATGCCGAAGAACGAATCCTCGTAGCTCGACTTGAGGCGCGGGATGCTGCCGGGGATGTAGGCGACGTAGCGCGTGTCGTAGGTCGAGCCCGACAGGTCGAGAATCGCGGCCATGCTGCCGGGGGGCCTCATGTGCAGCATGTCGAGCAGGCGCGCCCAGAGCGGATCGGGTCCACCCGCGATCAACTGCCAGTTGCGCTGGCCGTAGCTGCCACCGCCCATGGTCAGGCCGCCCTCGAATTTGTCGGTGCCTTCCTTGAGCTTGATGTCGACCACGCCCGAGAGCGCGTTCCCGTACTTGACGTCGTACGCGCCGGTCGAAACGTTGACCTCCGAGACCGATCGAGCGTTCATCTGCCCGGCGGTGGATTGCCCGGTCACCAGGTCGCGGTTCGCGACCCCGTTGACCATGAAAATGGTCTCGTCGGCTCTGCCCCCACGCACGTGAATCTGTTCGGCATCGGTGCTGATGCCGGCCTGCTGCTGGAGCACGTCGCCGACGGTGGTCACGGGGAGGTTGCGAATCTCCTTGGCGGAGACGCTGCGAACCGTGGCCGCCTGCTTCACCTCGACCAACTGCCGCTCGGCCGTCACCTCGACGACCTTTTCCTGGTGGACGACGATTTCCTCGAGCTGGAAATCCACCGGAGTCGGCTTTCCGGCGGCGACCACGACGCCGGGACGCGACTGCGGGCCATAACCCAGGTACTGGACGCGCACTTCCCAGGTGCCGACCGGAACTCCCGACACTACGAATTGGCCTTCGGCGTCGGAGAGCGCTCCCCGCTGGGCGCCCACCACCGTGATGGTCGCGAAGGGCAGGGCGTGCCCGGTCTTCTTGTCCGTGACCTTCCCCGAGATCGTGCTCTTCTCCTGAGCCAGGCCGGGTGAGCTCAGGCAGACGCCCACGAGCAGCAACGTGAGGAGGAAGCCACGCAGGCGAAGGGGCATGAGGTCCGGGAAGTGAGGAGGGCAGGGCACGAAAGGTCGGCCGCAGCTTACACTGTGATGGAAGAAAGTTCATCGCTCGAAGGATCGCCGGGAGCGGGCTGAAACCGCTGGAGTTAGCGTGGCCGAAACCCGGCGATACCGGGCGGAAAGCCGGCCGCGAGGACGTGACCGTACCTAGTCCCGGTGAAGCCGGGTTCCCTCGACCCAGCCTTCGCCGCCCCCGGCGTAGAACTCCTTCTTCCAGATCGGCACCGTGCGCTTCAGCTCGTCCATCGCCCAGCGGCAGGCTTCAAACGCTGGCCCACGGTGCGCGGCGCCCACCGCCACCGCCACGCTCGCCTCGCCGAGCGGCACCTCGCCGAGGCGATGGACGATCACGCAGGTGGCGACCTCGTGGCGCGCCAGAGTCTGCCGCTCGAGCTCCTCGAGCGCGCGCAGCGCCATGGCCTCGTAGGCTTCGTAGGCGAGCCGCAGCACGCGCCGTCCCTGATGGTGATCGCGCGTGGTGCCGAGGAAGAGCGCCACCGCCCCGCAATCGGGACGCCTCGCGCGGCTCAACACCGCGTCGAGACCGATCGGGGCCGTCACCAGCTCAGCCACGGCCCGAGCGCCCTCCGCGCACCGCGCGCCGCATGATCGGCCGGCGCTTCGAGCGGCGCGCGACCTCGCGAAAGCCAGCGGCTTCGAAGGTGCCCACCAATCCGTGCCATGCGAAGGCGGGCGCGTACTCCTTGCCGCGCGCGTCCACCGGGTAGCCCTCGATGAGGCGCGCGCCCCGCCGCTTCGCCCACTCGCAGGCCGCGGCCAGCAGCGCCTTGGTCACGCCCTGCTTGCGAGCCCCACGCGCCACGAAGAAGCAGGGCACCGCCCACACTTCCTGATCGTCCACCGGCTGGAGGATGCGCGAGCGCTCGAAGCGCTTGTACTCGCGCCGCGGCGCGATCGCCACCCAGCCGATCGGCTCGCCGTCCCGGTAGCCGAGCAATCCGGGCGGCGGCCCATCCATGACGAGCTTCCGAAATGCTCGTCGATTGGGCTCGCCGGAGGTCTTGCCCTCGCCGGTCGTGCGCCGCGGCCACATGCACCAGCAACCCGCGCACGCGCCCCGCGGCCCGAACAGCTCGACGAGATCGTCCCAGCGATCGGGAGTGAGAGGCTCGCAGCGCAGCTTGATCCCCGGCACGATCACCCTCCGCTCACCGGCGGCAGCAGCGCGATCTCCGCGCCGTCGCGGAGCGGCGCGTCGGCGGGCGCGAGCACGCCATCCACCGCCACCGCCAAGTGGTCCCACAGGGCGTCGAGGCCAGGATGCCGCGCGCGTATCGCCGCGATCGCCGCGGAGAGCGCGCTGCCGTCGCGCAGCTCGAGCGATTCGCTCGGAACTCCCGAGCGCTCGCGCGCCTGCGCGAAATAGAGAATGGTCACGATCACGCGCACTCCATGGACGTTGAACGGGCCTCGTCGCTATGCTGCCGCGAATGGACGAGCCGAATCAAACGCCGCCCGAGGCGGCGCCGGGGACGGAACCCGGTACCTGGCCCGACCCGTTCACGCCGCCACTTCACGCCCACGTCCCCAGCACGCGCGTCGCGCTGCTTTCCTGGCTCGGTATCCTGGTGGTGTTCGGGGCCGGCGGCTTGCTCCTGGGCCAGCAGGAGCTGGCGCTGCTCGCGGCGCTGGCCGGCGTGTTCGTGGCCGCGAACGTCGCCGACGTGGATCCGCAGTGGCGCGAGCTCTACTACGCGCTCGGTTGGGTGATTCCCGGCCTTGGCTTCGCCGGCGGCATCCTGCTGGGGGTGGATCTATGGAGGAGCGGGTTGCCTCTGACGGCTCGCGCGGCCCTCGTGCTGCTGTGCGCCTGCGCGGCCGGCCTCTCGGTGCTGAGCGTGGCCACGCCGGCCGCGAATCGCATGGCGAAGGTACTGCTCGGCGCCGATCGTCCCGGACACCTGCTGCGGCTGTCGGCGCGCATCGTGGTGCTCACCTTCGCTCTTTCGATTCCGGGGTGGTTCGCGTCGCAGACCGTGCTGGAGGAGCTGCTGCGCGATCCGACCCCGTTGCTCGAGCGCGCCGGTCTCGGCGGGGGACTGATCGGCTACGTACTGCTGGCGTTCGCCGGGGTCGGCTGGCTGGTGCGCCGCGATCTGCGCGAGTCGGCGGCGCGACTCGGGCTTCGCTGGCCGCGGGCCGCCGACATCGTCGCGGCGGCGATCGCGGTCGGCATGCTCTCCGCGCTCAACGTGGGGAGCGAGTGGTTCCAGCAACGTTACTTCCCCGATAGCTGGAAGCTCGATCACCGCATGACCGAGGCGATGGCCTCGGGGATGAGGCCGTGGACCATCGTTCTGCTCGGTTTCAGCGCCGGGATCGGCGAAGAGATCACCATGCGCGGCGCGCTTCAGCCGAAGCTCGGCATCGTGTTGACCGCGGCCTGCTTCGCGGCGCTGCACGTCCAGTACTCGTGGTTCGGAATGATCGTGATCTTCGCTCTCGGCATCCTGCTCGGCGTGGTCCGCAAGCGCACCAGCACCACCGCCGCAATGATCGCGCACGGCGTTTACGACATGCTGGCGGCGCTGATGCCCTAGCGTGTCGCCGGGCGACGCGGCTCGCGCCGGAGCAGCTCCGGATGCTGGGCGGCCACCTGCCGCTCCATGTAGGCCGGCGCGGGGCCGGACGGGCAGTCGTCGTGGGGATGCGAGTTGCTGGCGACCACCAGGATCACCGCCACCGCGATTCCTACCGAGACCAGCACGGCCGTGACCCACTGCCCGCCCGAGGACAGCACCTGAACGTTCTGAATCCGATCGATCGCGATCGAGTCGCTGCCCTGCGGGGTCTCGACCACCAGAGCGGAGGAAATGGGAAGCCGGCCGCGGTTCCAGAGCGCCGCCAGTGAATCGCTGCCCCAGACACGACCCGCCGAGTCTCGGACCGATTCGAACCGTTCGAATGCCTCGGTCTGGAGCTCCGCGCCCGGCTTCGACCGCAGCTCGAGACACCCGACGCCGTAGCCTTCGAGCCAGGCGACCTTCTCGTTGGCGCGCGGCCGGATCAGGATCACCGGGGCGCCGGGACTCGGCCACGCCAGCGTGTCGCCGAGCGCTTGACGGAACTCCTCGACGTGCCGCGCGTACTCGTCAGATCCCATGCGTCGGATCTCCCGGAACTTGCCCGAAATCGGTACGGCGTCGCGCAGGGTGACCAGGATCGTCTCCCCGCCGGTCGCGCGACTGAGCTGGTAGGCCATCGGCGTCTTCGAGTCGGTGTTGTTGGGCGTGCTGATCGAGCGCGGCTCGCCCATGCCTGCGCAACCGTCGAGCTGAACGCCGAGCAGCAGCGCCGCCGCGCCGACGCGAACCCACCGGATCCAACCCGCGTCGGCATGCATGGCGGCCACCGTCGGTCCCTTCTCGATCTATTTTCGCGTGTTGGTGAGGTAGGCCGCGACCACGATCACACCTGCGGTCGCGAGCGCCAGCAGCGTGCCGATCAGCCGACCGCCGACCGAGCGGCGCGCTTCCGTGCTCTGGATGCGGTCGAGCGGAATCGAGCGCCGGCCTGACTTGGTGTCGATTTCGACCTGCGACGCGGTCGGCAGCTGCCCGTGGTCGGCCATCTCGGCAAGCAGCCGGCTGGGCCACAACGTCGCGCGCATGTCGCTCAGGTCGCGGAACGTCTCGAACTCGATCGGCACGATGTCGCGGCCGTTCGGGCCGCGCACTTCGAGGCTACGCATCCCGAAGCCCTCGAGGTGAAAAGTCCCCGACTTGGAATCGCTGAAGTAGACCAGCACGTCGTGACCGGGCGCCGGGAACGGCACGGAATCGTCGCTCGCGGCGCGAAATTGGTCGCAGCGGCGTTGGTAGTCCTCGTTCGACATCCGGTCGACGCCCTGGAATCGGCCGACCACGGTGGTGCTGTCGCGCAGCGAGATCTCCATCGAGCTGCCCGGGACGTTGCGAGTCAGTTCCAGTGCCTTGCGAGCGTAGGGATCGACTGCGCCGCTCGAAGTGCGGACCGGCGTGGACTGCGAGCTGCCGGCGCAGCCCTCGACGGCCAGCAGCATCAGGACCGCGGCCAGTCCCACGCGCAGCCCGTGTTTCCAACGCGTTCGATTTTTCATGCTCGACACTGAACCGGGCAGGCGCCCTAGCTCAGGCTCTCCCCCGGCCTCATGGACACGACTTCGGCCTTGACCCCGAGCTTCTTCAGCTCCTCGCGCAACATCTCGGGAGTTCCGGTCAGCGCCGGAAAGGTGCTGTGATGGGCGGGCACCACGTATCTCGCGCCGAGCGCGCGCACTGCCCACGCCGCCTCGCGCGGCCCCATGGTGTAAAGGTCACCGATCGGCACGATCGCGATCTCGGGCTGGTAGAGCTCGGCGATCATCGGCATGTCCGCGTGCGGCCCGGTGTCGCCGCAAAACAGAATGCGAGTGCCGTCTTCGAGCGTGATGACGTAGCCGCAGGCTTCGCCGCCATAGATCACCTGGCCACCGTCTTCGATGCCGCTCGAGTGGGCCGCGTGCACCATGGTGAACTTGATGCCCTCGACCTCCAGGGTGCCGCCCTTATTCATCGGCAGCGACTGCGACACGCCCTTCTTCTGCAGATAGAGATGGATCTCGAAGTTGCAGACGATCGAAGGCTTGAATTTCTTGGCCAGCGTCACGGCATCGCTCATATGATCGCCGTGGCCATGAGTGATCGCCATCACGTCGATCCCGTCGAGCGTTTTCTGGTCGCGCGGGCAGGCGGGATTGCCCTCGACCCAGGGATCGACGAGCACGGTTTTCGCGCCGCGCGTGCGCAGCTTGAAGGTACCGTGGCCCAGCCAGGTCAGCGTGAAACCGCGATTGAGCTGCGGCATGGTTTCTCCGTGGGGGCGAGAGTCAGCGAGCGGCCGCGGGTACGGGTTCGGTGGCCTCTTCCAGGCGCGCGGTGAAGTGGCGGAGCACCGGTGCCTCGTAGGTGAGCTTCAGGCCTTTCATGCGGTCGGCCTCACGGTAGAGCTGGATCACCGATTCGGCGACGTAGCGCATGTGCTCGGTGGTGTAGACGCGCCGCGGGATCGCCAGTCGCACCAGCTCGAGCCTGGGATACACCATTTCTCCCGATTCATCGCGGTGGCCGAACATCAGACTGCCCACCTCGACGGCGCGGATGCCGAACTCGCGGTAGAGCGCCACCACCAGCGCCTGCCCCGGGAACTGCGACTGCGGAATGTGCGGCAGCATGCGCCGCGCGTCGATGTAGACCGCGTGCCCGCCGACCGGCTTCACGATCGGCACGCCGGCGCGATCGAGCTGGTCGCCGAGCTGTGCCACCTGGCCGATTCGGAAAGCCAGGTAGTCCTCGTCCAGAACCTCGTCGAGGCCGCGCGCCATGGCCTCGAGATCCCGGCCCGCCAGACCTCCGTAGGTCGGGAAGCCCTCGACCAGGATGAGCAGGTTGGTGATGCGCTCGGCCCAGTCGCCGTTGTTGAGCGCGAGGAACCCGCCGATGTTGACGAGTCCGTCCTTCTTGGCGCTCATGGTGCAGCCGTCGCCGTACGAGAAGAGTTCGCGCGCGATTTCGGCAATGCTGCGATCGGAGTAGCCAGCCTCGCGTTGCTTGATGAACCAGCAGTTCTCGGCGAATCGGCAGGCGTCGAAGATCAGCGGCACGCCGTGCCGATTGCATACCTCGCGCACCTCGCGAACGTTGCCGATCGAGACCGGCTGGCCTCCGCCCGAGTTGTTGGTGACCGTGACCATCACCATCGGAATCCGGTCGCGCTTTTCGGCAAGCAACCGCTCGAGCTTGTCGGGGTCGAGGTTGCCCTTGAACGGGTGAAGGGCCTGCGGGTCGAGACCCTCGTCGATGACCAGATCCAGGGCTTCCGCCCGCTGGTGTTCGACGTTCGCCCGCGTGGTGTCGAAGTGAATGTTGTTCGGCACGATGTCGCCGGGCTTGAGCATGGTCGAAAAGAGCAGGTTTTCGGCCATGCGGCCCTGGTGCGTCGGAATCACGTTTCGGTAGCCGAAGATGCGACGAACCGCCTCCGCGAAGCGGAAGAAGTTCTTGCTGCCGGCGTAGGACTCGTCTCCCACCATCAGGCCGGCCCACTGGTTGTCGCTCATCGCCGAGGTCCCGCTGTCGGTGAGAAGGTCGACATAGATGCTGTCGGCTGGAACCGCGAAGATGTTGAGCCCGGCGGCGCGAATCAGGCGCTCGCGCTCCTCGCGCGACACGCGACGGAGAGGTTCGACCACCTTGATTCGAAAGGGTTCTGCAGGAAAGCGCATGGCCTTGCCAGAATAGCCCGCGGCCGGGAGGGCATCAATCGGCGCCGACCGGCAGATTTTCATTGCATGGGGACGCGTGCGTTCCTATGCTCTGTTGGTCGCGATCCCCCTCCTCCGCGACAGTTGAAGCCGAACCGGCGTCTTGCCCGAGATCCCCTCGCTCTCGCGTTCCCCCAGCATCGAGGCCAGCCGCCACCTCAGTACACGCTTTGCGTGGCCGCAAGGTGAGCGTAAGCGCGCCCGGCCACCAGGTGTTGCGCTGCGGAACGTTCGGGCGTGTGCGGGATCGGGGGACTCCAGCGCTCGACACGGGAAGCAGCGCAACTTTCTCGGGAGGGCGGCGCCATGCGCCGCCCTTCCTGTTGGTTGTGCGGCGAAGAATGTTGACGGCCGGATCGGGAGTGTGCCGATCCGGCCAGTTCGTTTCGGCTAGACCGCCAACTTGAGCGAGTGCTGGCGGGGATTGAGGATCGGGCTGGTGGGCACCGCTCTTCGGTAGTACTCCTGCCAGGGCTGGGGCAGCCCCACTCGCTGCGGGAACAGCCTCCACTTCAGGATCTCGCCGAC
>DATKAB010000024.1 GCA_035498555.1 Candidatus Sulfotelmatobacter sp. | reverse complement strand
TTGGAAGCCGGTCCGCTCATGGTAGAGCCGGTAGCTCCAATACTATGCATAGACACAAAAGTGATTGCCGAGGCGATCGATCGTCCGGCGCTCGGATTGCTCGGCCAATCTCCGCTAGACGACTTCGCGCTCACGATTGATTATGAGAAGAGCACGATGACGACAATTCACATGCAGCGTGACGCAGTTGTGGCGGTTCTGCCTCGCGGCGGCTCGGGAATGGAAATGGCGGCCCGGATGAGCGTCACGGCGTTGGCTCAAACGCGGTCGCGCGAGGCGCTCGGGGGCCTAATCAGTGACGGCGCGGTCGCGGCGCCCTTCGAGCTGGCCGGCGACGGCAAGATTCTCGTACGGGCGCGGCTCGCACAGCCCGCTCGCACGCCGAGTCCGAGCGCGCCGGTGCCCAGTGAGCCGGTTGCGAGCCCCGAACTCTCGCTCATCCTCGACACCGGCGCGACCAAGAGCGTGATCTTCGCCAGCTCGCTCGCGGACCAGGCAGCCACCATGAAGGCCTGGAAGCGTCTCAAGGGGCTTTCGGCGCCGACGCTCTACGGCGCAGAGGAAGCGTTGATGACCCGAGTTCCCCGCCTCGAGGTGATCGGCAGCGGCGGCATCGCCCCGGCCGACAGCGTGGATGTCGTAGTCCTGGAAGGAGAGCTCCGGCCCGCGCTCGAGCAGGCGACGCACCACCGCGTCGACGGCCTGCTCGGCTATTCATTCCTTCGACGCTTCCGGGTGACGATCGACTATCCACATAGGATCGTATGGTTCGATCCCGTGAATGTGCCGCAGGACCAGCGGCCCTACGAATACAGCCACGTCGGGATCCAGATCGAACGCCGCGATGGATCGCTCCGCGTGGTCGCGGTGGCAGAGGGCTCACCGGCCGCCAGCGCCGGGATTCGCGCCGGCGACATCCTGGTCTCGATCGATGCCACCCAGGCCGCGACCCTCGACGTGGTCGGTGCCTCGCGAAAGCTCGAGGGGCCGCCGGGCAGCACGGTGACGCTGGTGCTGTCGCGCGCCGGCCGGGAGCAGCGCTACTCGCTCAAACGCCAGCGCCTGCTGTGACCGGTGGAGCGGAGCAGCCAGGCCCCGCGATCGAGAGCGGTCGGGCAGCCGCGCCTGCCGTGACCGGCGGAGCAGAGCAGCCAGGCCCCGCAATGGAGAGCGGTCGGGCAGCCGCGCCGAACGAAGTGCGCTCCAAGTCCAGCGGGCGCTGGATGCTGGCGGGCGCGACGTTCTTCTGGGGAACGAGCGCCACCCTGGCCCGCATGATGTTCCGCGACCTCAAGGTGCCCGCGCTCACCGTGGTTGAGCTGCGACTGCTGATCGCGTGCGCGATTCTCGGGCCGTGGCTCGCGATCGCGAGCCCGCGCAGCCTGCGCGTGAAGCGCGAGGACTGGGGCTATTTCCTGATTCTCGGGCTGATCGGTGTCGCCACGGTCCAGGGCAGCTACTACTACTCGATCTCGGTGCTCGGCGTCGGGCTCTCGATCCTGCTCCAGTACGTGGCGCCGAGTCTGATCGTGCTCTACGAGGTGGCGAGCGGGCGGCACGTGCACGCCACGACTCTGCTCGCGGTCGGTGGTGCCCTGATCGGCACTGCGCTGCTGGTCGGCCAGGCGCTCTCATCCGGGATTCACGCGCAACCCTGGCAGTGGGCAATCGGATTCAGCTCGGCGGTGTGGTTCGCGTTCTACATCGTCTATTCGAAACGCGGGCTCGAACGCTATGCGCCGGAAACCGTGCTCTTCTACACGTTTCTGATCGCGGGACTCACCTGGGCGTTCGTGACGCCGCCGATCCGTATTCTGCAGGCCGGTTACGGCGCGCGCACCTGGGCGCTGTTCCTCGCGATGGGGATCTTCTCGACGCTCGTGCCCTTCCGGCTCTTCTACGCCGGATTGAGCCGCATGCGTCCCACGGAGGCGGGGATCGTCGCCACGCTCGAGCCGGTGATCGCGTCAGCCTCGGCGGCGCTAGTGCTCAACGAGGGACTGCGCCCACTTCAATGGCTGGGCGCAGCCCTCGTGCTCACGGCCGCGGTGCTGGCTCCTCGCGAGATGCGGGCCGAGTTCGAACAGCGTTCCGTCTGACGACGACCCTCGCGACTCAGCTCGCCTTCGCGAGCTCCTCTCCGGGATGCCCGTGGAGAGTGTGCAGTCGCGAGCGCACCGCCTCGAGCCGTGCGGGACTCACCGTCTCGACCGCGTAGCGCTCGTCCCAGACCAGATTGCCCCGCAGCCAGACCCGCAGCTCGGGATACTGGGTCAGTAGCTCGAGTCCCGCGCGACCCTTCAGCTCGCGCACCGCGCTCGCCACGCTCTGCGAGGGGCGCAATCCGAACAGCACGTGCACGTGATCGGATCCCGCCACGACGTCGAGCAGCGCGAGATCGCGCTCGCCCGCACTCTGCCGGATGCACTGCTGCAGCGCCTGCACGTGTCGTTCGCGCAGCACCGGCCGGCGACCGCGAGTGCTCCAGGTCACCAGATAGTGGAGCTGACTGCGGTACACCGGCTCCCATCTTCCCCTCAACGCCTGTTCGATCTCGGGAGCCAGCTCGCGTTCCATGACTTTCGCCTCCTGCGGGGATCGTTGTACGGATGTGCAGCTGATGGTTCTCAAAAACGGGAGCACATCGCTCCCGGTCGTTGAGTGCCACGACGTTTTCGATGTTTGCTACTTGCCGACGGTGCGGATCACTCCTCGGACGATGCCCAGAATCCGAAACTCGCTCTCGGCGTCGACCACGATGGGTTCGTACTTCGGGTTGGCGGCGACCAGCTCGATGTGGCCGCGCTTCGGCTGGAAGTACTTCACGGTGGCTTCGTCGCCCACCAGGCCGACCACGATGTCGCCGGCATTCGCGCGATCCTGCTGGAGCACGACCACGTAGTCGCCTTCGAGGATGCCGGCGTCGATCATGCTGTCGCCGCGCACGCGAAGGGCGAACAGGCCGCGCGAATCCCCGAACAGCTCGGCGGTGTCGAGCGAGCCATCGAAGCTCTGCTCCGCGAGGATCGGCTGGCCGGCCGCGACGCGGCCGAGAATCGGAATGCCGGCGCGCGCGCGATTGGCGAAGGCCCCGCTCACACCCTCGATGCCGCGTGAGATCTTGCCGCTGCGCTTCAGGTGGCCCGCGCTCTCGAGAAGATTGAGGTAGTAGCGAACGCCGTTGGTGGAAGAGATCCCGAACGCCTTGCCGATCTCGCGAATCGTGGGCGGGTAGCCGCGCTCTTCCTTGAATCTCTGGATGAACGCGAGAATCTCTCGGGCTCGATCGTTGAGCATGGTCGGTGCTTCCTTCCTGGATGGTTCCTGTGAGAGGAACCTGGCACGCGTGTACAGTAGTGCACATACGTGCATCTCGTCAACTGGATTTTTCGCCGCCGGTGAACCGGCCGTCACCGCGTAGACGGGACGAGCTACGAGGGCGACAACTCGGGGGCACGAAACGCCCCGGGCCGCAGTCGGGCGCATCCGCCCAACTCCAAGTCGGAAAGCGAAATCAGGGGCTCGGCCGCGCCGGCGAGTGGGCGTGGCCCTTGCCTTGCCGTGTCGGCATCTCGAGGCCGAAAGGCTTCGACCACGACAGGCAAGGAGCGGCAGGACTCGGCTGCGGAGGTTGATCGCAAACGGGGGCCGGTCGGCTGAAGCGGACGACCTCCGCTCACTTGTCGGTCGGGGATTCGACTCTCCAGCGGCTCAGGAAACGGGCCGATCACAGATAGGGCCCATTGCCGTTTGCTCGCTCCGTCTGCACGGCGACAAGGAGAGTCGTTGTCTCGGCACCACCCCGTCCATAAGTTCTGGGAACGCTTGCTCCCCCCGTACCGGGAACGAGACTGGGACAAGTGTCTGCGCGAGCTGCGCCCGGTGCTCGACGCCGACGAGGATGCGATCGTTCCCCGCATGCTTTGCGCCGCGATCCATCAGGCCGCGGGGCAGCCGGCGCTCGCGCTGCTCCAGTACGAGACGCTGCTCCCGCTCGCGGTCGGACAGGGAGATTTTCTTCGCGCGCTGGCGGTGCAGAAGCACCTCGACGAGCTGCATCCGGCCGCCGCCTCCCACGCCAAGCGCTACGAGGTGCTGCAGCGCTGGTTCCAGGCGCTCGGCCAGGGGGCGCTCCCGCAGAATCGCGATGGCCCCGAGCCGACGCCCGCGCATCTGCTGATGCTCGATTCCGCGAGCTTTACACGCGTGGCGGCAGGCTGCGAGATCGAAGGGCTCGACCCTGCGCCGCGAAGGATCGAGAACCCTGGCGGCTCGCTGCGCTTCGTACTCTACGGTCGCACTCGCTGGAGCCTTCAGACCGCTGAGAACGTCACTTTGATCGAAGGCATCGCCGAGCAGGGCGACGCGATCCTCGTGGATCCGGACCTGGGGCGGCGCGGTTCACTGATCACGACGGCCGAGCTCCCTGGCGAACATCTGGTGTTGGGGGGTGAGTTGCTCGGACTGTTTCCGTGGGCGGACGAGGTGGCATCCGAGACTGCTCCAGCCAGGGGAGCGCGGCCGAATGAGAAGGCGAGCCCGGTGGCATCCGCACCTGCCGCGCCCGCCGCTTCACCACCGCCGCCGATCATGCCCTTGCCGGCGCCCGCGCCCGCAAAGGCCTGGCCCTCGGAGCCCGCTCCGAAGGCGGCCGCACCGCCGCCCGCGAGCGCCGATCGTCCGCGGCCCGACCCGCGCTTCGAGCCGATGATCGCGTCCTCGGCGCCGGTCGAGCGCCGCCGCGAGACGCGCCTGTCGATTCAGCTCAAGAGCGGCGTGGTTCGACTCGGACTCGCCGACACGCGCGTCGCGCCGCTCTCGGGCAGGCTCGTCCAGTTCACCGCCGGCTTCGTGGAACTGGCGTTCGCGCGTTCCGAGCTGCGGCACCTGCGCTCCCGGCTCGAGGGCAGCTTCCTCAACGTCCAACTCAACATCAATCCGCGCGAAGAACTTCTGCTGTGCGTTGGCCGCGTGCGCTACACCACCGCGCTGGCCGGCGAGAGCGGCTCCGACGAGCTGCGCATCGAGGTCGAGTTCATGCCGCTGCCGCCGCGCGATCAGGCGCGCATCGAGGCTGCGGTGCAGGCGCGGCTCGAGCGCCAGCGCAAGGATCCCGAGAGCCGCGCGGCGTAGCGATCCAGACCGCCGGCGGCCCGCTCGCGGTCGCGGACCGCGCGACCCGCCGCCCTCGACACGACGCGCCCTGCCGACATACGCTCCGGAGCCCGCCTGGGGTCTTCGGCCCCGAAAACCCAGCCCAGGGCGGCACGAAACGCATGTCGACCGCCTCCGCTCCGCTCTCGTCCGCCGCGCGATTGCGCACCTACGCCTCGTTCGTGCGCTTCGAGCACACGCTGTTCTCGCTGCCGCTGATCCTGGCCGGAATCTTCAGCGCCCCGGGGCCGGCGCTGGCCGCCTCGCGCTGGCTGCTGATCGCGGTGGCCGCGGTCGCGGCGCGCACCACGGCGATGGCGCTCAATCGGCTGATCGATCGGCGACTCGACGCGCTGAATCCGAGGACGCGCGTTCGCGAGCTGCCGGCCGGGCGCATGAAGCTGGTGGAAGCGGTGGCGCTGCTGGTGGTGAGCACGGCCGCGTACCTGTCGGCGTGTGCCGCACTCGGACCGTGGTACTTGAAGATTTCGGTGATTCCGCTCGCCGTGTTCACCATCTATCCCTACCTCAAGCGCTGGACGCCGCTCTGCCACCTGGGCGTCGGCGCGGGCCTGGCGCTCGCGCCGCTCGCCGGCTTCGCCGCCGCGCACCCGTCACTCGACCACTGGCAGCCGGCGGTGTGGCTGTCGGTCTTCGCGCTGTGCTGGGTGAGCGGCTTCGACATCATTTACGCCACGCTCGACGAGGAGTTCGATCGCGGCCACGGCGTTCATTCGATGGTGGCGTGGCTCGGGCGCGAGCCCGCGCTGCGCGTGTCGTGGGCGCTTCATGTGGCGGCGGCGGGCGCGTTGTTCGTGGCGACGCTCCAGGTCCTCGGCGCTGCGGCGTTCGTTCGCTCGCCCTGGAACGCGATCAGCGCGGCGCTCTTCGTCGCGGTGCTGGTGCTCTTCTACCTCGAACAGCGCTGGGCCGAGGACGTGAATCTCGCCTTCTTCAAGACCAACGTGTGGGTGGGCTTCGTGGTGCTGGCGCTGATCCTCGCCGCGCGGCTCGCGGCCGGCGGCTTCTTCGCGTGAGCCGCTACCTGATCGCGATGACCGGCGCCTCGGGCGCGATTCACGGCGTGGACTTCGTGAAGCGCTGCCCCGGGGAGAAGTATCTGGTGATGTCCGACTGGGCGCGCCAGGTGCTGTTCAGCGAGACCGGCCTGAAACCCGCCGATCTCGAGGGCCACGTGAAGCGCACCTTCGCCGACTCCGACCTGGCGGCGCCGTTCTCGTCGGGGAGCAATCGCTACGACGCCATGATCGTGATCCCGTGCAGCGTTTCGACGCTCGCGAAGATCGCGGCCGGCATCGCCGACACGCTCGTCACGCGCGCGGCCTCGGTGGCGCTCAAGGAGCGGATGCGGCTGATCCTGTGCGTGCGCGAGACGCCGCTCTCGTCCATTGCGCTCGAGAACGCCCTCAAGCTCTCGCGCGAAGGCGTGATCGTCATGCCGTGCTCGCCCCCCTGGTATCGGAATCCCCAATCGCTGGACGGGCTGGTCGGCGCGTTCACCGACAAGGTCCTGTCGCTGCTCGGTGAAGACGCGGGCGGCGCCTGGCGCGAGCAGGAGCTGGAGTAGGCGTGACCGGGCCGCTCGCCGCCTGGAGCGGGGTCGCGCTGGCCCTCTCGCTGGCCGCGCTGCCGGCGCCGCCGCCCGGGGCGGCTTCGTCGCCCGCCGGGGGGGATTCGCTGCAGAGCCTCTTCGGCGCGGTGTTCGACACCTGGTTCCCCGCGGACTCGCTGCCGGTCGACTCCGCGGTGCGCCAGTGGGCGCCGGTGCTTCGCGACGCGACCTGGATGCGGGTCCGGCGATCCTCCGATCTGCTCGGCGATCTCGCGCTGGTGCGCGAGCGCACCTCGCGCGCGGCTCGAGACCCGCGGAGCGCCGCGCCCGCGTTCGAACGCCGCTCGCTCGGCGATCGCGAGAGCGCGCTGGTCGCGCTGCTGCGCGACGATCGCAATGAGGTGCGTCGCGCCGGCATGCGGCTGCGCAACACGTGTCTCACCGGCGTCTACGCCTCGCAGGTCGGGCGCGCGATCGCCGGGCTCGACAGCGTGTCCGCCGATCGCCCGGGAGCCGGCGAATCCGGCGCGCCGCCGGGCGCGAGCGCTCCCGAGCCGCCGCACTTTCCGCCGAGCTGGCTCACGCACGATGCGCGCATGCACGCGCTGGTCGCGCGCGAGGGCCGCATCGACGACGTGATCGTGGGCAGCGGTCCCTCCGGCTCGGTGCTGGCGCACGAACTGCAGCGCGCCGGGCATCAGGTCGTGCTGCTCGAGCAAGGCTCGTTCGTGATTCCCGGCGCGATGGACACGCGCGCGCTGCCCGCGCTGCTCGAGTCCCAGGGCCGGCGCCCGTCGGAGAGTGGCAGCGTGTTGTTCAACAACGCCGAGGCGGTGGGCGGCGGCACCACCGTCAACATCGATCTGGTCTATTCGCCCGATCACGAAAGCGTTCGGCATCAGATCGAATCGTGGCGCGCGGCCGGACGGATCGCGCCGCACCAGTTCGAGTCGGATTCGCTGATCGCCGCCGACAACTGGGTGAAGATGCGCCTGCTGACGCGGGCTCCCTCGGCCGCCGAGATCAACCGCAACAATCGCGTGCTGTGGGAAGGCGCGACGCGCGAAGGGCTCCACCCCGCGCTCTACGAGCTCAACACCTATCCGCCGGGCGCCTGGCCCACGCCCGGATCGGACAAGCGCTCGTCGGTGAGCGGGCTGCTGCTCGAAGCGATCGAGTCGCGCACCGCGCCGCTGGCGCTGGTGCCCGACGCGCACGTCACGCGCGTGCTCACCGAGCACGCCGGCGCCGAACGCGTGGCCCGCGGCGTCGAATTCGTGGCTCGGGCGCCGTGGAACTCACCCGCGGTGATCGCGGATCCGCTCCATCTCGGCCTCACCGCCGGCGAGACCCTGCGCGTCGCCGCCGATCGCGTGATCCTGTGCGCCGGCACCCTGGGCTCGGCGGCCATCCTGCTGCGCTCGAATCTCGACGATCCCGACATCGGCCGCGGGATCGTGGCGCACCCGTCGGTGCCGGTGATCGGCCGTTTTGCCGAAACGGTGGATGCCGAGCGCGGCACGCCGGCCACGGTCCACGTCGACGATTTCGCGGTGACGCGCGGATTCATGTTCGAAGCCATGTCGGCGCCGCCCGCCTACGCGGCGCTCATGACCGCCGGCTCGGGCCGCCTGATCTTCGACGTGGTCTCGCACTACCGGAATCTCGCGGGCTTCGGTGCCATGCTGATCGACACATCCTCGCCCGACAATCGCATCACGCTCGATCCGCGCGGCGAGCCGGTGATCCATTACGATCTGACGGCGCGCGACCGCGCGCGCCTCGGCTTCGCGGTCGAGGAAGCGGCGCGCGTCATGTTCCGCGCCGGCGCGCTCGAGGTGTTCATTCCTTCGTACGAGCCGGCGGGCGGATTGAGCAACGAACAGGGCGACGGCTGCGTGCTCACCGATTCCAGTCAGGTGCGGGGCCTCGGCGAGCGGCTGCGCTTCGTGCCCAACTGCACGGTGGTCACCTCGTCGCATCTGCAATCGAGCGACAAGATGGGCTCGAAGCGCGAGGGCAGCGTGGTGGACACGCACCACCGCGTGTGGGGCGTTCGCGGCCTGTACGTCGCCGACACCAGCGTGTTCCCTTCGTCGATCGGCGCCAATCCCATGCAGTGCGCCTACGTGTTCGCCAAGTTGTTCGCCGACGAGCTGCTGAGAACGCCATGAGCGGCTATCGCACGCTGTCGGACTTCCTTGCCGAGCTGTCGCGCCGCCACGACCTGAAGCGCGTGACGCGCGAGGTGGACTGGAACGGCGAGGTGACCGAGATCGCGGCGCGCGAGGCGCGCGCCGAAGGTCCGGCGCTGCTGTTCGAGAAGGTGCGCGGCTCGAAGCTCCCGCTCGCGGTCAACGTGCTGGCCGCTTCGCGCCGCATCGAGTGGGCGCTCGGCCGCTCGCCCAGGAGCATTGGCGCCGAGCTCGAGGCGCTGCTCCACGCGCTGCCGCCGCGCGAGATGGGTGATCTGTGGAAGCTGCGCGGGTCGGCCGCGCGGATTCTGGCCGCGCGGCCCGAACGCCTCGACGGCTGGCGCGCGTGGGTGAGCGAACCGCCGCCCTCGCAGGTGCGCTCGCTCGGCCCCGATCTCGACGCGCTGCCGGTCCTTCAGCTCTGGCCGCGCGACGGCGGCCGCTTCGTCACCTTCCCGCTGGTGTTCACCCGGCATCCCGAAAGCGACGCGCGCAACCTCGGCATCTACCGCATGCAGGTGTTCGATCACAAGACCACCGGCATGCACTGGCAGATCGGGAAGGGCGGCGGACTCCATTACGCCGCCGCCGAGCGCCTGGGGCGCGGTCTCGACGTGGCGGTGGCGGTCGGCGCCGATCCGGCGACGCTGCTCGCCGCGGTGGCGCCGCTGCCCGAGGGGATCGACGAGCTGGCGTTCGCGGGCTTCCTGCGCGGGCGGCCCACGCGCCTCGCGCGCGCCATCACCGTGGATGCCTGGGTTCCGGCGGACGCCGAGTTCGTCATCGAGGGCCAGGTGCCGTTCGGCGAGCGGCGGCTCGAAGGCCCGTTCGGCGACCACTTCGGCCACTACTCGCACGCCGCGCCGTTCCCGGTGTTCCACGTGCGCGAGATCACGAGTCGCAAGTCGCCGGTGTTCCAGGCCAGCGTGGTGGGGCGGCCGCCGCAGGAAGACAAATGGATGGGCGAAGCGGTTCAGGAGATGTTCACCGGTGTGCTCCGCGTGGTTCACCCCGAGATCGTCGATCTATGGGCCTACTTCGAGGCCGGCTTCCACAATCTGCTGGTGGTGTCGGTCGAGAACCGCTTCGCGCGCGAGGCGAAGAAGACCGCGCTCGGCCTGCTCGGCACCGGCCAGCTCTCGCTCACCAAGTGCGTCGTGCTGGTGGACGGCGGCGTGAATCCGAGCGATCGCCGCGCGGTGTTCGAAGCGCTGGCGCACAATTTCGACGCGAGTGAGGATTTCCTGCTGCTTCCCGGAGTGCCGCTCGACACGCTCGACTTCACCAGCTACACCATGAATCTTGGCAGCAAGATGGTGCTGGATGCGCAATCGCACTCGCGCCGCGTGGGCTCGGCCGGCGTCGCGCCCGGCGACGAGCCTTCGCGAGGCGCGCCACGCGCACCCGTCGGCGAGCTCGCCGACCCGCGCCGCTTCGACGATCGCGTCGCCGCGTGGCGGCTCGCCTGGGGCGGCGTGCTGGTGGTGCAGGTGCGCGGGCAAGTGGGCGGGGATCAGGCGGGATGGGAGGTGACGAGCGCCGTCGCACCCGGCACGACCGCGGGCCGCGAAGTGGTCGAGCGTCTGGTGCGCCGCGCCGAGTACTCACAGCTTCCCCTGATCGTGGCGGTGAGCGCCGACTTCGCGCTCGATGACGACGCCGAATTGCTGTGGGGCTGGTTCACGCGCTTCGATTGCGCGCGCGATCTGGTGGCGGCCGGCATGGAGACGCGTGGCGCCTGGAGCGCTCCGCGCGGCCCGCTCGGGATCGACGCCACCTGGAAGCCGGGTTACCCCGAACCGCTGCCGTCCCTCGCCGGCGTCGCGCCGGCAACGCACCCCGCGCTCGTCAGCGAACCCCGCTCATGAACGCCCCCGACATCACCGACACTTTCTTCCGCTGGCGGAACGGCGACCCCGCCGCGCTCCAGGCGCTGGTGCCGCTGCTGTACAACGAGGTGCACGCGCTGGCCGAGTCGTATCTGCGTCGCGAGCGCCCCGGCCACACGCTGCAGGCCACCGCGCTCGCCCACGAAGCGTTCATCCGGCTGATGAGCCAGCGCCAGGTCACCTGGCAGAATCGCGCGCACTTCATGGGACTGGTGGCGCAGGCCATGCGTCGCGTGCTGGCCGACTACGCGCGCCGGCATCGCGCGCAGAAGCGCGGCGGCGGGCAGGCGCCGGTGGCGCTCGACAGCGGCGACATCGCCGACTCGCGTGACCTCGCGGCCGACGACCTCGACACCGCGCTCGAGGATCTCGCGCAGCTGGAGCCGCGCCAGGCGCGCGTGGTCGAGATGCGCTTCTACGGTGGGCTGTCGATCGAAGAGACCGCCGAGGTGCTCGGCACCTCGCCCGCGACCGTCAAGCGCGACTGGGCGGTGGCGCGCGCCTGGCTGCATCGCGAGCTGCGCGGAGGCGAGGCGTGAGCGATCGCTGGACGCGCGTGACCGACATCTTCTCGCGCGCGCTCGCCGAAGCGCCCGAAGCGCGCGACGCGTTTCTCTCTCGCGAATGCGCCGGCGATCCGGCGCTCGAAGCCGAAGTGCGCTCGCTGCTCCAGCACCACCAGCAGACCGGCGACTTCCTCGAGCCCTCGCGGGCGCGGCTCGAGGCGTTCGCCGCGGCACAGGCTGCGCCGCCCGCCGCCACCGTCGCGGGCGAGGTGCTGGGCGCATGGCGGCTGGTGCGGCCGATCGGCGAGGGCGGCATGGGGCTGGTGTGGCTGGTCGAGCGCACCGGCGGGCAATTCGCTCAACGCGGTGCGCTCAAGCTGATTCGGATCGGACTCGCGTCCGAAGAAATGATCCGGCGCTTCCGGCGCGAGCGGCAGATCCTCGCGTCGCTCGATCATCCGCACATCGCGCGGCTCCTCGACGGCGGCAGCTCGCCCGACGGTCTGCCGTATCTGGTGATGGAATACGTCGAGGGCGAGCCGCTGTATACCTATTGCTCGTCGCGCACGCTCTCGATCGCGCAACGGTTGCGCCTGTTCCTCACGCTCTGCTCGGCGGTCCAGTACGCGCACCAGAAGCTGGTGGTGCATCGCGATCTCAAGCCCGGCAACGTGATGGTGACCGCCGACGGCGTTCCCAAGCTGCTCGATTTCGGCGTGGCCAAGATTTTCGACGAAGAACTCGAGGCTTCGGGCGAGCTGCGCACTGTCGAGCTGCCGTTCACGCCGCTCTACGCCAGCCCCGAGCAGCTGCGCGGCGAGCCGGCCACCACCTCGTCGGATCTCTATTCGATGGGCGTGCTGCTCTTCGAATTGCTCACCGGCATGCATCCCTATCCAACGCGCGGTGGCGGCGCCGCGGAGGTGATCCGCACCGTGCTCGGGACCGATCCGCCACGCCCCAGCGCCGCGGTCACCGCGACTCGCGCAGCGAGCGCCTCGCCGCTGCCCCCGCCGCCGCTCGCCGACGGCGACGCGTTGCGCCGCAGGCTGGCCGGCGACCTCGACAACATCGTGCTCAAGGCGATCAGCAAGGATCCGGCGCGGCGCTACGCGTCGATCGAGCGGCTCGCCGACGACGTGAAGCGCTACCTCGACGGCCGGCCGGTCGAGGCGCGGCCGGATTCCTGGTCGTACCGCGCCGGAAAGTTCGTCGGGCGCAATCGCCTCGCGGTGGTGGCCGGAACGCTCGCCATTCTGGCGCTGGTCGCCGGGCTTGCGATTTCGCTGCGCGAAGCGGCGGTGGCGCGCCACGCGCGCGCGCTGGCCGAGCACCGGCTGCGCGACGTCCAGTCACTCGCCAACACCCTGATGTTCGACGTCTACGACGGCATCGAGAACATGCCCGGCGCGACCGCGGTGCGACTCAAGGTGATCGAGAAGACCGCCGGCTATCTCGACGCGCTCGCGGCCGAGGCCGGGCCCGACAGCTCGGTGCGCTTCAGCCTGGCCGACGCCTACGAACGGCTTGGCATCGTGCGCGCGGCCACCGGTGGCGGCGTGGCGAGCAACAATCTCGCCGCCCGGCGCGGCTTCGAGCGCAGCCGCGACCTGCGTGAAGGATTGCTCGCTCAGTATCCCGACAACGAACGCGCGCTGACCGGGCTGGTGCAGGTGTACACGCGGCTCGGCGCAATCGATGAAGTGCTGAGCCAGTTCCCCGAAGCGCTGGCACTGATGCGTCGCGCGGCCGAGTGCGGCGAGCGGCTGGTGAAGCTCCATCCCGACAACCACGCTTATGTCGCCGGGCTCCCGAGACGCTACAACAATCTCGGCAACGCGCTGCTCTACAACCACAAACCCGCCGAAGCGATGGTCGAGCTGCGCCGCGCGATCGATCTCTACGCGGCGCTGGCCGCGGCCGACACTTCCGACTGGCAGCAGCGCCGCTTGATGGCGATGTCGCTCACCGTGTACGGCGACTGCCTGACGAGCCAGCCGGGCGAGGCGGTGGGCGCCGATTCGATCGAGCGTCGCGCGCTGGCGCTCTACTCCGAGCTCTATCGCCGGCGGCCGGAGGACCTCGATCTCGCCGAACGCACCGCCGACGGACACGAACGGCTATCCGAGATCTCGATCATGCGCATGCACCAGCTGGATTCGGCGCTGGTGCACGTCGAGATCGCGCAGCGGATGATCGAGGAGGTGCAGGCGCGCGACCCGAGCAACCGCGACTTCGACGTGGACGTGGCCGAAGGGCTCGCCATGCAGGGCTTCATTCTCGCTGCGGGCGGGCGGCGCGAGGCCGAAGCGATTCTGGCGAAAGCCCGCTCGCGACTGGAGAGTCTGGTGCGTGAGGACTCGACGGATTCGCGGCTCATCAGCTCGCTGCCCGAGCTCTATCTCGGCCTCGGCACCACCGCCCAGAATCGCGCGCGCGGCGCCGGCGCCGGCGCGAGCGCCGGGTACTGGCGAGAGGCCCGCAGCGCCTACCAGCAGGCCCGCGAATCCAACCAGCGCTTGGAAACGATCGAAGGCGGGCCGATCCCGCTCTCGAGCGACGTCTACGCCTGGATCACAAACGGTCTCGCCGCCTGCGATTCCGCCCTGGGCGGCTCGCGCCGCCACTGAGCCGCGCGGCTCAGGGCAGGCGGCGCGCGCTCACCCGCACCACCGGGCCCACGTTCCGCTCGATCAGCGCGATTAGCTCGCGTTCGCCCGCTCCGGAGCGCGCGTTCAGCGCGTCGAGCGAGTCACGCAGCGTGCCGAGTGCCCCGGCATCCGGGCGCGCGAATGCTCCGAAGAACGTCTCGTCGCCAACGCCGTCGGGAAACGTCCACACCTCGGCGAGCGACGAGTCGGGCAGCACCAACGGCCCGGCCGGCAACGCGCGCGGGCTCGCCTCGGCCGCGGGGTAGAGCAGCTCGGCCGCGCCGTTCCGCGCCACGGTGACGATCACGGGAACGCCCGCCTCGGGAAGCACCATGCGCAGCACGAACGGCTCGCTCGCGCGAAACGAAGAGAGCCGCGCGCCGGAAGGGCTCGTGGTGGACGCGATCTCGAATCCGCCGAGGCGCGGGGCCGGCGGGGGCGGCCGCCGCATCAGAAACACGGTGATCGCGATCAGCGCCGCGGCGGCCGCTGCGGGCAGGCGCAGCTTGCCGAGATCGAACGGCGCGGCCGGCGCCGCGCGCCGCGCAGGCGCGGGCCGGCTCGCGCGCACGCCGGCGATCAGTCGCGCGCGGCTCGCCCATTCGGCGGCTTCGTCGGCCGGCGAGATCGACGGCGCCGATTCGGGCAGCGTTCCGCTCGGAGGATCCTGGCCGCCGGAATCGTTCCGGTACATTTCCAGCAACCGCGCGCGCACGCGGCGGCCGACCCAGGTGTCGAGCTCGCCGGCGGCCGGCGCGCCGGCGCGGCCGGTTGCCAGATCGTCCAGCACCTGGAGGAGCGCGACGTGCGTCCATTCCTCGCGGCGGTCGGGCTGCCGGGTAAGGTGGGCGGCCAGCGCGAACGTTGGCCGATGGGCGCGCTCCAGAACGGCTTCGGCCGCAACCGGTTCGCCCGCGGCGAGCCCGGCGATCAGCCAGGCGTCGTCGCGTTCGCGGGCACCGGGATCCATCGGCCGGGAATCTTCTTCCATTGCGCGACCATAAGCGACGGACGGGCTCACGGCCAGATCTGCGACACGTCAAGGCGTCGTCAGATCGTGGCGCAATACGGTCGCGCAAGCTCTGGTATTGCCCGCCGCGAGTGCTAGAGTACGGCTCGCGAGTACCCCACCGCCCGAAATGAATCGCGCGGTTAGGTGTTGCCCCCATGGAGGTGTCGCATGAAGTTCGTTCGCTTCGGCCTGGCGCTCGGGCTGCTGGCGTTGCTGGCTTCCCCGCTGTTCGCCCAGACGCCCGCGGCCACCGACGCAGCCAAACCTATGGCGAAGTCGGGCGCGATGATGACCAAGTCGCCCGAGGACATGGCGAAGGAAGCGCTCGCCAAGTGGAAGGACACGCTCAAGATCACCGATGAGCAGGCGCCGAAGTTCGAGGCCGTGATGACGGACTCGTACAAGAAGATGGCCGACGCGCGGACCGCGGCGGCCGGCGACAAGGAAAAGATGAAGGCGTCGATGACGCAAATCATGAAGGACCGCGACACCGCTCTGGCCGGGGTCCTCACGCCCGATCAGATGAAGACCTATCAGGCCAAGATGAAGGAGATGTCGAGCAAGGCCAAGGAGCACTGGAAGAAGGGAGGCGCCGAGAAGGGCGCCGCGGCCACTGGCAAGTAACGCTCGAACCGCGCTCCAGTCGAACAACACGAACCCGCGTCGGGCGTTCGCCCGGCGCGGGTTTGGTGTTTGGGGACGCTGCGCGGAACGCGCGTCGGCTAGTGTGGCGGCGGAGCCGGAAGCTCCTCAGCGCCCCGCAGCCTCGTACTCCACACGTCCATCCACCACCGTCATCTCGCAGCGCGCCTTCAGAATCTCGGCGGGCGCGACGCTCGTCAGATCGCGATCGAACACAGTGACGTCGGCACGCATCCCTTTTTCGAGCCGGCCGACTTCATGTTCAGCCCAGGCAGCGTAAGCGGCGTCGCTGGTGAAGCCGCGCAGCGCCTCGAGAATGGTGAGCTTCTCGCCGGGGCGAAAGCCTGCGGGCGGCGTGCCATCAGGTTTCTGCGTGGTGATCGCGGCGTAGATCCCGAGCCGCGGATCGGGTGACTCGACCGGAAAGTCTGACCCGAGTGCTAACCGCGCTCCGGAATTGAGCAGCTGCCGCCAGGCGTAAGCGCCCTTCACGCGCTCCGCGCCCAGCCGGTCGGGCGCCCACGGCATGTCGCTGGTGCAATGGGTGGGCTGCATCGAAGCGATGATGCCGTCGCGCGCGAAGCGCGGCAGATCCTGGGGCGATAGCACCTGCGCATGCTCGATGCGGAAGCGCTTGCCCTGAAGGCCCGCCGCGCCACCGGCCGCGCGCTCGTAGGCGTCGAGCGCCACGCGATTGCCGCGATCGCCGATCGCGTGCGTGCACAGCGGATAGCCGTGCGCGAGGCACGCTCGCGCGTAGATCTCGAGCGAATCGGGCGGCGTCACCAGCAGCCCGCGATTGCCCGGGTCGTCTGAGTAGTCGGCCAGCAGCGCCGCACCGCGCGAGCCGAGCGCACCGTCGGCGTAGGCCTTCACCGCGAACACGCGGAACAGGCCCTCGCCGGCGGTGATCTTCTTCGCCGGCAGCATGCCGGGCCGCATCGCGGTCGCCGCCGACAGCATGGCGAACACGCGCGTCGGTAGCTCGCCCGAGTTCGCCAGTTCGCGGAAGGCCTCGACCGTGACCGAGTCGATGCCGGGTTCATGCACCGCAGTGAGCCCGAACTGGGCGCAGTTCTCGCCCGCCCGCAGCAGGGCCGCGCGCAGTTGCTCGCGCGAGGGCGTCGGCACCGCGCGCTCCACCAGCCGCGTGGCGTTGTCCACCAGCACGCCGGTCGGCCGGCCATCGGCATCTCGTTCGATGCGCCCGCCATCCGGATCGGGCGTGCCGCGCGTGACGCCGGCGAGCGCCAGCGCCCTCGAGTTCGCCCACGCCGCGTGGCCGTCCACGCGCCGCAGCCAGACCGGGTTGTCGGGAGCCGCGCGATCGAGCAGCTCGGCGGTGGGGAATTTCTTCACCGCCCACAGGTTCTGATCCCAGCCACGGCCCTGGATCCACTCGCCCTTGGCGCGCGTCTTCGCCGCCTCGGCCACGATCTGCGCCACCTGCTCGGGCGAAGTCGCTCCGCGCAGCTGCAACCGATCGAGCGAAAACCCAAGGCTCGCGAAATGCCCGTGCGCGTCACACAGGCCCGGCATGGCGAAGCGGCCGGCGAGATCGACGCGGCGCGGTTTCAGCTGAAGCCGAGCGATCTCGGCTTCGACGTCGGCGCGTTTGCCCGCGGCGGCGATGCGTCCGTCGTGAACCAGCAGCGCCTCGATCCAGCGGGCGGACTGCTTGCCGCCCGCGTCGTCCACGCCCGCGAGGATGCGGCCGTTGAAGAGGTAGAGATCGGCGCGGGGCGCGGCGGTGGCCACGCACGCGACCAGCGTCGAGATCCCGAACAGGAGCGCGATGACGACGCGCGTCGAAACGGCTCGAGTGGCGACCATCGGTCGGACGGTACCACGGGCCGTTGCAGGACGCGGCCGAAGCGCTACTGCTCCTTGAAGCCGTTGAGCCCGTAGTAGGTCTGGATCGCCAGCCTGCGCGCTCGCCGCTCGCCGCCCAGGCGGTCGGCATATTCGATCAACGGTTTCGAGTCGCCGTAATCCTTGAGCGACTGCCCGCGCGCGATCGCCGCACGCGCGCTGGTGCCCGCGTCCACCAGCATCTGGCGATAGCTCACGACGAACGCGCGGTTCACCACGTCGCCGTGGCCCGGGACGATCACGGTCTGGTCATCGCTCATCGCCAGAATCCGGTCCACGGCCGCGATCATGCCGTCGAGGGTACCGCCCGCCCACCAGTCGATGAACGGCGGTGCCCCCACCTCGACGATGTCGCCGGTATGGATCAGATTGCGCCGCGGAAACCAGAGCATCGCGTCGCCGTCGGTGTGTGCGTTCGGCGGATGCATCAGCACGATCTCCTCGCCGTCCACGTGGAGGTGTAGCGAATCCTGAAATGTCACCGTGGGCAGCCCCGCCTCGGGAAGAGGACGCCGGTGCCAGCCGAGCGCCTCGACCAGGGTGTCCTTGGAGGCCTGCACAGTCACGTTGGCCTGCGCGATCACCACCGCGCCGCGATCGTGGAACCGCTGGTTTCCCGCGGTATGATCCTGGTGATAGTGCGTGTTGATCACGTACCGGACGGGATGGCGCGACAGCTTGGCGAGTGCCGCGTCGAGCGATTTCGCGGTGGTTGAATCCTGCGTGTCCACGATCAGCAGTCCGTCGGTGCCGTCGAGCACCAGGACGCCGCCCGCCTCGACTCCCGCGAGCCGCCACATGCGGTCGCCGAGGCGGGTGGTGGTGAGCTGTGGGGCCGGGGGCACGGAATCCCGGGCCGCGGTCTTCGCCGTCGGCCCCGAGGGAACAGTGGCTGCGCCGGCCGCCGGACGCATCGGGAACAGCAGCGCGATCAGCACGCAGGCGGCGAGCGGGGAGAAGAACGTGCGCATCGCCAGCAGTTTGTCTCCGAAGCTCACCGTGTGGGGCACGAAGCCGACGTGCGCGTGAGTCTGGCTGACGACCGCCGGCTGCTAGAATGCGGCATGCCCGCCGACCGCACCGCCATCATGAAGCGCGCCTTCGGCGCCGATCGCGCGTTGATCGGGATGCTCCATCTGGGAGCGCTCCCCGGCACGCCGGCCGCGCGCGCGCCGCTCGGCGACGTGATCACGCGCGCGCTCGGCGAGGCCCACGCCTACGCCCAGGCCGGCTTCACCGCGCTGATGATCGAGAACATGCACGACCGGCCGTTTCTCAAGCGCGCGGTCGGGCCCGAGATCGTGGCGGCGATGACCGCGGTGAGCGTGGAAGTGCGGCGCGCGTCCGGGCTTCCGCTCGGCGTCCAGGCGCTGGCCGGTGCCAATCGCGAGTCGCTGGCGGTGGCGCTCGCCTGCGGCGCCACGTTTGTCCGCGTCGAAGGCTACGTGTTCGCCCATGTCGCCGACGAAGGCCTGATCGAGGCCGACGCCGGCGAACTGCTGCGCTATCGCCGCGTGATTGGCGCCGAGGGAGTCGCCGTGTTCGCCGACGTCAAGAAGAAGCACGCGGCGCACGCCATCACCGGCGACATGGACGTCGTCGACACGGCGCTCGCGGCGGAGTTCTCGCTGGCCGATGGCGTGATCCTCAGCGGCGACGCCACCGGGCGCGAGGCCGATCCCGAGGAAGTGACGCACGTCTCGGGCGCGGTCTCGATTCCGGTGCTGGTGGGCTCGGGGCTGACACCCGACAATCTCGCCATGTTCGCGGCCGCCGACGGCTTCATCGTCGGCTCGTCGGTGAAGCGCGGCGGCCTGTGGTCGAATGAACTCGACCCGGCCGCGGTCGCGGCGATGGCGAAGGCGTTCCGCTCGCTCGGCCCGCGCGCATGACGCCGCTCGATCTGGTGGTCGCCGGCAATCTGCTGGTCGACGACATCGTGAGGTTCGACGGCCGCACGCGCATGGGCGAGGCCGGCGGCGGCGCGCTCTACGTCTCGCTCGCGGCCTCGCTGTGGGGCGTGCGCGTGGGCCTGGTGAGCCGGCTCGGCCACGACTATCCCGCCAGCGCGATCGACGCGCTGCGCGCGCGGGGCGTGGATCTCGAAGGTGTGCACCGGCTGCCCGGCGACTCGCTGCGCTCGTGGCTGCTGTACGAGCCGCACGGACGGCAGATCGTGCATCAGCTCGGCACGGCCAACCACACCCGGGTCTCGCCCGACCTCGCCGACTTCCCAGCACGCTTTCGTGAAGCCCGAGTGATTCACGTCTGCCCGACGCCGTTCGCCGATCAGCGGGCACTGGTGACCGCGCTCGCCGGAGGCCGCGCGAGCCTCAGCCTCGATCCGCACGAGCCGGTGCGCGAAGACAATCTCTCCGCCTGGCGCGAATTGCTCGCGAGGCTGGACCTATTCTTTCTGAGCCACGAAGAGCTTCGGCTGAACCACGCCGCCGACGATCCCGCCGGCGCACTGAAACGGCTCGCCGGCGGCAAGCGGCCCGGGAAGATCCTGCTCAAGACCGGGCCCGACGGCGGCCTGGTGTTCGAAACCGGCGTGCCCGAGCTGACGCCGTGGCAATCCCGCGCCGCGCGCGTTGCCGACACCACCGGCGCCGGCGATGCGTTCGCCGGCGGCTTCCTCGCCGGCTGGCTCAGAAAGGAGCCGCTCGAGCGCGCCCTGCGCCGCGGTGTGGTCTCGGCGAGCTTCGCGATCGAGGCGTGGGGGCCGCAGGGGCTGATCGCCGCCTCGCTCGCCGACGCGGAGCGACGCATGACCGCATGGTTCGGAGTGGAGGCGCGCGCGTGATCGACACCTTCGACGTCTCGTCGTTCGTCGCCGCGGCGCTGAAAGCCCACCGCCCGGTGGTGGCGCTCGAGACCACGCTGGTGACGCACGGGCTCCCGTATCCCGAAGGCGTCGAGGCGGCGAAGAAGCTCGAGAACGAGGTGGTGTCGGCGGGCGCGGTGCCGGCGACGATCGGCGTGCTCGATGGGCGCGTGCGCATCGGGCTCACGCTCGACGAGCTGCATCGTCTGGCGCAGGAGCAAGACACCGCCAAGCTCAACCTGAGCAATTTCGCGGCGCAGGTGGCGAGCGGTCGGCCCGGCTCGACGACGGTCGCGGCCACGCTGTTCGTGGCGGCGCGCGTCGGCATCGAGGTGTTCGCGACCGGCGGGATCGGCGGCGTTCACCGCGACGTGGGCGAGAGCTTCGACGTCTCGGCCGACCTTCATGCGCTGGCGCGTCACCCGGTAGCGGTGGTGTGCGCCGGCGCCAAGGCGGTGCTCGATCTGCCAAAGACGGTCGAGGTGCTGGAATCGCTGGGCGTGCCGACGTTCGGCTACCACACCGCCGAGTTTCCGGCCTTCTATCGGCGCGAGAGCGGCATCCCGATCGACTGCCGCTTCGACGCGCTCGAAACCCTGGCCGACGCGGTGCGCTCGCACTTCTCGCTCGGCATGGGCACCGGCGTGGTGGTGGCGAACCCGATCCCCGAGGATCACGAGCTGCCGCTCGGCCTCTACGAGCCGGCGCTGGCGACGGCGCTCCGCGAAGCGGCGGAAAGGCGCGTGCGCGGTCGCGAGGTGACGCCGTTTCTCCTGGAGAAGATGCGGGAGCTCACCGAAGGCTCGAGCGTGTTCTCGAACGTCGCCCTGCTCCAGAACAACGCGCGGCTCGCGGCCGCGCTCGCCGGAGCCTTGTCAGAGCGCTGACGGTCGCAGGCGCGCGCTGACGGACACGCACGGCGCCCGGGTGTCTGTCGCGTGCCCGTAGCGCGATGGACGCGCAAAACCGCCCGCTCGTCCCCCGGCAACGCCGTCTCGTCATCTCGGCATCCGCCCCAGCGCGCCGCGCCGGCTAACCTCGATGCATGGCGGATACCCTGCGCACCCATCGGCTCCGGAACGCGTTCCTTTACTTCGGCGCGTGGACGCTGCTGGGCGCATTCTTCGCCAGCCAGACCGTTGTCTACAGCCTGATCTCGGGGCGCCCGGCCGACTGGCGCCGCGCCTTTCTCTACCAGCTCCCTGACGCCTGGAGCTGGGCACTGCTCGCCATCCCCGCCTTCTGGCTCGCGCGCCGCTACCCGTTCAGTGCGCGCGAATGGCCCTCGGCGCTCGCCGTCCACTGGCCGGCGGCGCTGCTGATGGCGGCCATCGAAGGCATGACGAGCGCGCGCGTGCTGATGTCGGCCGGCCTGATCGGCGGCGGGGCCTCCAACTGGACGCTGATGCGCATCATGATCGCCAAACTCCACACCAATCTCGCCACCTATGCGCTGGTGGTCGGCGCTGCGCACGCCTTCGACTGGTACCGGCGCATGCGCGATCGCGAGCTGGCGGCGAGCCGGCTCGAGGCCTCGCTCAGCGAGGCGCGTCTCGAGGCGCTGAAGACCCAGCTCCAGCCGCACTTCCTGTTCAACACGTTGCACGCCATCACCGCGTTGATGCACACCGACGTCGAGCGTGCTGACATGATGATGGCGCGGCTCAGCGACCTGCTGCGGCAATCCATGGAGCGCGTTGGCCGCCAGGAAGTGACGCTGCGCGAAGAGCTGGAGTTCCTGCGCGGCTATCTCGACATCCAGCAGATGCGCTTCGGCGACCGGCTGCGCGCCCACGTCCACGCCGTGCCCGAGGTGCTCGACGCCATGGTGCCGGCGCTGGTGCTGCAGCCGCTGGTCGAGAACGCGATCCGTCATGGATTCGGAGAGCGAGTGTCCGGGGGGCGCGTCGAAGTGCTCGCGCGACGCGCTCAGGAGAAGTTGCGAGTCGAAGTGCGCGACGACGGCGCCGGGTTGCCGGAGGCCGGAGTACGCGAAGGCACCGGGTTGTCCAATACACGCGCGCGGCTCCAGCAGCTCTACGGGCCCGCGCAAACGCTGGAGCTGGAACCCACGCCGGGCGGCGGCACTCGCGTGCGAATCGAACTGCCCTTGCACCTGGCGAGCGAGGTGGGGACATGAATCTGCGGGTGATGATCGTGGACGATGAGCCGCCGGCGCGCGACAAGCTGCGCATGCTGTTGAAGGATTCCGACAACGTCACCGTACTGGGCGAGTGCGGTGACGGTTTGAGCGCCCTGCGCGCGATCCGGGAACGCTCGCCCGATCTCGTGTTCCTCGACGTCCAGATGCCGGGCCTCGATGGCTTCGGCGTGCTGGAGGCGATGACCGGCGAGCGCATGCCGAGCGTGGTGTTCGTCACCGCGTTCGACCAGTACGCGCTCAAGGCCTTCGAGGTTCACGCGCTCGACTATCTCCTCAAGCCCTTCGACCGGGAGCGTTTCCAGCGCACCCTGGAACGGGCTCGGGCCGAGATTGCGCGTTCCGCACTGGCGAGCCGCGAGCTGACCGCGGTGTCGGGGCGCGCATCCGGCCCACCGGATCCGCGACTGATGGCGCTGATCGAATCGCTGCGCGCCGACGGCCGGCTGGCCGATCGCGTGGTGGTGCGCGACGGCGGGCGCGTCGCGTTCCTCAGGCCCGAGGAGATCGACTGGGTCGAGGCCGCCGGGAACTACGTTTCGATCCAGTGTGGCCGCGAGAACCATCTGCTGCGCGAGACCATGAAGGGCATGGAAGCGCGGCTCAATACCCAGCAATTTCTGCGCATCCACCGCTCGCTGATCGTCAATCTCGATCGCGTGAGGCGGCTGGCCTCGACGCCGCATGGCGAGTACGTGGTGACATTGGAAGGCGGCAAGAATTTCCAATCCGGGCGTGGCTACGCGCCGAGGCTACGCGAGCGGGTGAAGCAGATGCGTACCCCCGAGCCGGCCCCGGTGCAGGCCCAGGCGCAGAGCACTTGAGTCCGGTGGGCGCCGGGTCGGGGGACCCGGCGCCGCCGGTTGCAACCTTCTGGGGGATTGGTCCGTCGAACCGGGCGTCGTAGTCTGCCCGATTCGCTCGCGATCCCCTGATCGTCTGCTGGCCGGAGAGCCCCGCATGCGCCGCCCCCCTGCCCTGATCCTCCCGGGCGTGGCCCTATTCCTGGCTACGCTCGCGATCGGGATTGCGGGCGCCCAGCCGGTTCCGCCCGTTGGCGGCCCGCTCAGACCCGCGGGGCTTCCGGAGCTGCCCCCGCCGCCGCCGGTCCAGGCAGTGCGCGTCACCACGCCGATCGACATCGACGGCGCGCTCACCGAGGCGGTGTGGAAGGAGGCGCCCGCCTGCACCACCTTCCATCAGGTGGACCCGCTCGAGTGGGCGCCGCCCAGCCAGCGCACCGAGGTCCGCGTTGCCTACGACGACGACGCGCTCTATGTCGGCGCCCGCATGTTCGACACCGCGCCCGATTCGATCATCGTTCGATTGGCGCGGCGGGACGTCGGCGTCCAGTCCGACCAGTTCACGGTGTTCCTCGATTCCCAGCGCGACGGACGCAGCGGCTATTACTTCTCGGTCAACGTCGCGGGCACGCTCTACGACGGGACGCTCTCCAACGACGGCGCGCAGGATGGCTCGTGGGACGGCGTATGGCAGGGTCGCGCGCGGCGCGACGAGCAGGGCTGGACGGTCGAGATGCGCATTCCGCTGTCGCAGCTGCGCTACGTCGGTGGCGCCCAGCCGGTGTGGGGCATCAACTTCTTCCGCATGCTCCAGCGGCGCAATGAGACCAACTACGTGGTGCACCAGCCCAAGAACGGCTCGGGCTTCGTCTCGCGTTTCCCCGAGCTGCAGGGGCTTCGCGACCTGCGCGCGACGCACGCCATCGAGCTGCTGCCCTACGTCACCAGCAAAGCCGAGTATCTGGTGCACTCGCCCGACGACCCGTTCAACGACGGCTCACGCTACAGCGGGAACGCCGGCGGCGACCTGCGCACCAGCGTCGGCAGCCGGTTGACGCTCAACGCCACCGTCAATCCCGATTTCGGCCAGGTCGAGGTGGATCCGGCGGTGGTGAACCTGAGCGACATCGAGACCTATTTCCAGGAGAAGCGCCCGTTCTTCGTGGAGAACAACGCCGTTTTCCATTTCGGCAACGAAGGCGCCAACAGCTACTGGAACTTCAACTGGAACGATCCGCAGTTCTTCTACAGCCGCCGCATCGGTCGCGCGCCCGAGGGCTCGGTGCCGGACTCCGAGTTCACGCACACGCCCACCGCGACCACGATCCTCGGCGCGGCGAAGCTGACGGGAAAGCTCGGCCCCGACTGGAATTTCGGCACGCTGCACGCCCTCACCGGGCGCGAGTACGCCGATCTCTCCGGCAGTGGCATCAAGTCCAGCACCGAGATCGAGCCGCTCACCTATTACGGCATCGCGCGCGGGCTGCGGCAATTCAGCGGGCGGCGCTATGGATTCGGCATGATGGGCTCGCTGGTGGCGCGCGATTTCGACGAGCCGACGCTGCGTGACCAGTTGAATGCCCAGTCGGTGGTGGGAGCGATCGACGGCTGGGCGTTCCTCGATCCGCGCAAGATCTGGGTGCTGTCGGGCTGGAGCGCGATGACGTGGGCGCACGGCACTCAGGCCCGGATCCTCTCGCTCCAGCAGAATTCCCAGCACTACCTGCAGCGGCCCGACGCCGGCTACCTGCATCCCGACTCCGCCGCGACCTCGATGACCGGCTTCGGCACGCGGCTGTGGCTCAACAAGCAGGAGGGCCACACCTTCATGAACGCGGGATTCGGGTTCCTGAATCCCCGCTTCGACGTGAACGACATGGGCTTCATGCGCTTTGCCGACGAGATCAACGCGCACGTCGCCGGCGGCTACAAGTGGACTCAGCCGACGCGGCTCACCAAGTACCAGGATTTCTCGACCGCGTTGTTCGGCAGCACCGACTTCGGCGGGCAGGTGACGTGGGCCGGCTACTTCCTGAACGGCAACACCACCTTCATCAACAACTACACCGCCAACTACGAATTCGCCTACAACCCGCAGACGGTGAACGATCGCGCGACGCGCGGCGGCCCGCGCATCCTCAACCTGCCGGGCTACGAGTTCAGCCTCTACGCCGACACCGACGGCAAGCGCCCCGTCTATCTCTCGGTCAACGCCTACACGTATTTCCAGCCCGAAGCGAATTCCTGGCAGTGGAACGTGTTTCCCTCGATCGAGCTGAAACCGGTCTCCAATCTGCTCTTCAGCATGGGCCCCGGCTACGAACGCTCGTTCGACACCTCGGCGTGGGTCGACAACTACGTGGATGCGACGGCGACCGGCACCTACGGCAGCCGCTACGTGTTCGCCGATCTCGACCAGACCACGGTGTCCGGAAACTTTCGGGTGAACTGGGCGTTCACGCCCTCGGTGAGCTTCCAGCTCTACGCGCAGCCACTCGTTTCCACCGGGAACTACCAGAACTACAAGGAGCTCGCCCGCCCGCGCAGCTACGACTTCCTGACCTATGGAGAGAACGGCTCGAGCTTCGATCCGTCCACCACCACCGCCGACCCCGACGGCGCCGGGCCGGCGCCGCCAATCGCGATCGGCGATCGCGATTTCACGGTGCGCTCGCTGCGGGGCAATGCCGTGTTCCGCTGGGAGTACATGCCGGGCTCGACGTTCTACCTGGTCTGGACGCAGACGCGCGACGACCAGGTGACCGAGGGCGAGTTCAACTTCCGCCA
>DATKAB010000023.1 GCA_035498555.1 Candidatus Sulfotelmatobacter sp. | reverse complement strand
GGGTGCTGGAACTGACCGGGCCCTGTGCCGGTCGTTCCCCACTTGGTCAGGAATGCGCCGGACGGGGTGAACTGCTGGACGCGGTCATTGTAGGTGTCCGCCACATAGAGGGAGCCATCGGCGTCGACGGCGATGCCGGTTGGGCCGTTGAACTGTCCGTCGGCGGCGCCGAGTTCGCCCCAGCTCGCCATGAAGGCGCCGGTTGGCGAGAACACCTGCACGTTGTGGCGGCCGCCGTCGGTCACGTAAACGTGCGTCGCGTCGGTCGCGATACCCTGCGGGACCTGGAATTCGCCGTCGTTGTAGCCGGACACTCCCCACGACAACACGTAGTCACCGGCGGGCGTGAACTTCTGAATGCGCGCGTTGAAGCGGTCGGCCACATAGACGAAGCCGAGTTGATCCACCGCCACGCCGCGCGGGTAGCGGAACTGGCCGGGTCCGGTGCCCTGCGTTCCAAAGGTGAGGACGGCGCCGGTCGGGAGGTAGTGCGCGACGCGCTGGTTCACGGCATCGGCCACGTAGATGTCGCCGCTCGCAGCGATCCCGATCCCTTCCGGATTGTTGAACTGGTCGTCTCCGGCCCCGTAGCTCCCCCGCACCAGCAACAGCGCGCCCGTCGAATTGAACGACTGAATGCGCGAGTTGCCGGCGTCGCTCACGTACACATTGCCGGCCTGATCCGTGGCGGCGAGATAGGGAAATTGGAACTGCCCAGGGGCAGATCCGTGACCGCCGATGGTCAACCTGAAGGTCGGCGGGGACTGGGCGCGCGCGGGAATCGCGGCGCACGCTAGCAGCGTGACGGCCAGCAACAGGCGGAAGGCCTGGCGAAGTGAGGGTCGGGCGGTCATGGGGCCCCAATTGTCCGCCCCGCGAACCGGGTGGTTAGGAGGCGATCCGGCGAAAATCACGCCGCGGATTCGAGCAACACCTTCGGGTTCTTGTGAGCGATGTTCAGAAGCGTTCGCGCGGGACCCGAAGGCGCGCGGCGCCCCTGCTCCCACTCTTGGAGAGTCCTGACAGACACCCCAAGCAGTCGCGCAAACTCGGCCTGAGAGAGGCCCGTCCGCTTTCGAATGTCTGCGATAGGCGGGAGCGTCATCACCCGGCCCATGGTGCCACGCTTGAGCTGACGAAGTCCGAGCAGGATTTCCTGACCGACGTTGCGGGGGCGCTTAGGCATTTTCGATCTCCTTGCGAATCCGGCGTAGCAGGTGCGCGGGAATGTTCTCCGCGATGTTCTTCGCGTAGATCGTCAGCATCCAGATGACACTCGGCTCATGGCGAACAAAGTAGATCACGCGCGCGCCTCCGCGCTTTCCGCGTCCACGTGTCCCCCATCGGACCTTCCTGACGCCACCCGAGCCTGGGATCACGTTCCCGAGATCCGGATTCTCGGAGAGGGCCTGCTGAAGCGCTGCGTACTCCTCGTCGGTGAAGTAATCACCGACCAGCTTCGTGAAGATGGGGGCTTCAACGAAGGTGAACACAGAAACGAGACTACGTCATTGACGTATAGCCGTCAAGTCCCGAGACTGAGTGAGCCGCTTGTATCGATAGATTCGCGCGGCGAGTGCGGCGAACGCCGCACCCGCCCCAAAGCAGCCGCCCGCGCTTACTAGTTCGAGGGCTTGACCGCGAACGCCGCCGAAGCGCGCGTCGTGTCCCAGTCGAGATTGAGCGTGCCGCCCTGGGCGCTCGGCTCCACGCTGATGGTGAACTTCTCGACCACCTGCGGCAGGGAGCTCACCGTCATCGGGATCTTGTACAGATCCTTCTCGGGCTTGTGCTGGGTGCCCCATTGGCCGGTCTCGCTGTTCACGATCAGCGTCCAGCCATTCGCGGTCGGCAGCGTCCACAACGTGTAGAACCCGGCCGGCACGGTCACGCTTCCGAATACCAGGTCCTTGTCGGTCTTGAACTGGGTCGCGGCGTTGGCCCCGGTGCGCCACACCTCGCCGTAGGGAACCAGCGTGCCGCCGAATACAGCGCGGCCGCGCTTCGACGGCCGGCTGTAGTCCACCCACAGGTTGGCGCCGCCGGCCATGACCTTCACCGAATCGCGCGGCGACAGCGCGCCCATGTTGCCGCCCGCGGTCTCGCGCGCCGCGAAGTTCGCGGCCATCGCGTCGATGTCGAGCTTCTGGAGCCGCTGCACGCCGAACTTGGCGGTGCCCGAGATCGGCAGCACGCCCATCACGTGGCCGCTCTTGTCGACCGCGACGTGGAACACGTCATTGTGGGTGTTGCTGAGCACCACCGAGTCGCGCCCGAGCTTCTTCAAGCTCAGCCAATCGGTATTGCCGGCGCCCAGGAAGTAGACCGCCGTGCCGAGCGTGTCCTTCTTCCCCGAAGTGAGCCTCATGATCTGCGATTCGTAGACGCTCCACGGGCTCGACAGCGCCACCACCGACATTCCCGGCGCGGTCTTGACGCTCACGTTCTGGGCCGGCCCGGTGGCGTTCTTCACCTGCATGCGCAGCGAATCGGCCCCAATCGTCGCCTCGATGCTCTGCACCGGCGTCGAGCCGACCGGCGGCAGCACGGTGAGCGAAAACTTGGTGACCTCGCCCTTCGTGTACTCGTAGACGAAGTGGCGGCGCAGCACCCGCGGCGAGCGGCCGACCTGATCCACCTCGAGCTTCGACGCCGAACGCGCGTAGCGCTCGACGCTGGTGGTGTCGTCGCCCAGCTTCATCATGAAATTGCCCGAGTCGTCGGCGGCGGCCGGCCGCACGCGGGCGAGCGGAACGAGAGCGAGGCTCAGGATCAAAGGGGCAAGGGTCACACGCAGCTTCATGAGGGGGCTCCGGGTAAGGAGGTTCCAATGCTCAAGCGGCAGGGGTACGCCGGGAGACTAGCGGTTCCTCGACGGGTTTGCCCGTGGCGGGGGACGGGTCGAATCGCCGCGATTTTCGGCCCCGGCGCGCAACTCGGCTCGAAAACGCCATCCTGCTACAATCCCCAGCCCTTGCGCGCGAGCGACTTCGGCCGGCCCGCTACAGGGACAAGATTCGACCGGGGCGTTGGGAGGATTCATGAACGAGAACGATGACCGTCAGTCCGAGCCGCCACCCCCTTCGCAGGGTCCGGCGCCCGGGGCGTGGCTGCCGCCGCGTCTCCGGCAACGCCTCGAGGATGCCGAGGCCGAGCCGATCAAGACCTCGGCGACCGGAACGATTCTCGGGTGGGCCGTACTGCTGGCGATCATCGGGGCGGTGGTGGGCGGCATCATGCTGATCCACCACGGCGAGGTGGTGAAGGCCAAGGCCGCTGCCGCCAGGGCCGAACAAGAACGCCTCGCGGCGGTCGCCGACTCGATCGCCGGCGTTCGCCGGGCAGACAGCCTGCGCGCCGTCGCGGTCGCCGATTCGATCAAGGCGTTCGAGGCGCTGCCGCGGTGGAAGCAGGAAGTCATCCTCGCCAAGCTCCATCCGCCGTCGGACTCGACCACTGCCGTGACCGACGCGGAGGGCCACTACACGCTCGACGTTGGCTCGTTCCTGTTCGAGGATCCGGCCAAGGCGCTGGTGGAGTCCGCCAAGACGAAGACCAAGCTCACGCTGCGCGTGGTCCCGATCGAGGACGAAGGCAACACCACGTACCACGTCTATGCCGGCAACTTCACCCACAAGGCCGAGGCCTCGTTCACGGCCAACCAGCTCCTCCAGAAGGGGATCGTGCCCCAGGCCGATGTGATCACGCTGGCGGACACGACCGGGACCAAGAAGAAGTAGACCGGGCCGCCCCGCCCGGGGCGGCCGAAACACCCTCCGCGGCCACCCCGCCGGCCACCCAATAGCCGGGTCGCGGCCCGCATTTGGCCGGGTGGCACCCGAAGCGGCAACCCCCCATTCCCAAGTGCTTGGGCCGCACCTGCCGCCCTCGGCTCCCGGCCGGTCCGCCTCTTGCAGAGCAACCGCCCCGCGAAAACATCACCGGGGCGTTCGCCAGGCGAATCCCCCACCCCGATACGCGGCTGAACCACCGGTCCCCCCTGGGGCCGAGCGCTCGGCGCGTCCCAAGGAGTGAACGATGCTCAAGAACCTGCTCGGGAACGGATCGCGAGACCGCGAAGCGGCCGAAGAGCTGCGCACCATCCTCGCCGAGATCCAGAAGGAGCGCGGCCACAACGAAGCCATGGTCGAGAAGGTCAAGGCCGCGATCGAGCGCATGCAGGACATCGGCGAGCCGATCACGCAGGCGAGCGAATCGCTCGACTCCCTCGACGAGCGCCTCAAGGCCATGGAGAAGCGCTTCGAGGGAATGGTCAAGCTCTCGGAACTGTTCCAGTCGCTCGACGAGCGCGCCGAGGGCCTGGCCAAGAGCCAGCAGTGGGCGGAGGCGCGCGTGGTCGAAGTGCTCGAGAACTCGACCCAGATGCGCGCCACGCTCGAAGACCTCGCCGGCAAGACCGACCTGGCCGTCGGACTCAAGGATCAGCTGGTCCAGTTTCTCGAGGTCGAGAAGCCGTTCAATCAGCTGAAGGGCGAAGCCGACACGCTGCGCGGCCAGATGGAAGCCACCACCGAACACGTCAATCGCCTGCGCGAGCAGCACGATCGCATGCTGGACGCCCATAAGCTCGCGCTCTCCAAGATGGAGGCGCTCGATCGCCGTCGCGACGATCTCGGCCGCTCGATGTCCGACAAGGAGCGCCGCGTGGCCGGCGTCGAGGCTGCGGTGCGCGGGCTCGACGGCGTCCAGCACAGCATCGAGGACGTGCGCCGCGAGCTCGGCACGCTCAAGGCGCTCGCCGATCTGGTGGCGGCCAAGACCGCCACGCTCGAGGCGCAGCGCGACACCATCGATCGGGCGCTGGCTCAGTCCGAGAGCCTCGATCGCGCCATGCGGCAGCTCGACACGCGCGTCAAGCAGCAGCAGGACAACGAAAAGGCGCTGGCCGCGATGCAGGAGCAGATCGCCGGCGTGCGCTCGCTCCACGAGACGGTGGTGGATCGCTCCCGGGCGGTGTCGCAACTCCAGCACGAGATCGACGAGAAGGCCGAGGCCACGCGCCAGGAGCTGGCCTCGGTGGCCGACGAGACGCGCAAGACCATCGAGCGGTTCGATTTCGAGCGGCGCGGGCTCGAATCGGTGACGCAGCGCGTCGCCGATCTGCGCATCGCGCTCTCCGATTGCGAGACGCGCTTCAAGGGGCTCAGCGCCTCGACCCAGACGGTCGGCGAGCTCAAGTCCCAGACCGAGGCGCTCACCTCGCATCTGCAGTCCCTGTCTGCGGAGGCGGCCGGCATCCACGACGACATGGCGCGCGTCCACGCGCTGCGCCGCGACCTCGATCAGACCACGCGCTCGGCCACCGAGATCGGTGCGCAAATGGCCAAGCTCGGCGAGGCGCGGCCGGCGATCGACGGCGCGATCCACGACCTCCAGCAGCTCTCGGGCACGCACGCGCTCCTCAACGACGCGCTCGAGCAGACCCGCGTCGCTCATTCCGAGATGACCCGCGTCCGCGAGGGTCAGGCCGAGACCCACGACTGGCTCACCTCCGCGACCCGCTCGATCGCCGAGCTCAAGGAACAGGTGGCCGCGATGCAGGCGCTCGCTCCCACCGTCGAGTTCGTGCAGAAGCAGACGCAGCGGATCGGCGACTCGATGGCGTCGATCGAGTCGCGGCGGCAGTTCGTCGAGGACCTGCAGCGCCGCCTCACCGATCTCGAAACGTTGAGCGGCCAGCTCGACGAGCAGGGACGCCAGCTCCTTTCACGGATGCAGGCCGCCGAGCAGCGCTTTGCCGGGCTCTCGGCCCAGGCCGACGAGGCCGAGAAGATGACCATGGCGATCAGCGGCATCTCGTCGAGTCTCGGGGAGGCGAAGTCTGAAGCCGACAAGATCCACAAGGCCGTCGATTCGATCGAGGCGCGCTGCGCGTCGGTCGAGGAACTGGCCGGCAAGACCCGGGCCCTGCGCCAGGAGATCGAGCAGCGGCACGGCGCAGTCCACAAGGCCACCAAGGATCTGCAGCGCGCCTCGGCGCTCCGGGAAGAGGCGGCGCAGTCGGCGCAGCAGCTCGGCGATCTGTCGCAGCAGCTGGCGGCGGCGCTCGACCAGGCCGAGCAGCGCTCGAACGAGCTGACCGCGGTGTCGTCGCAGCTCGAGGGGAGCGCCGCCGCGCTGGGTCAGGTCGAGAAGCGCATCGACGAATTCGAAAAGCGCATCGCCAGGTGGAACAAGGTCGACGAGTCGATCGAGCAGTCGCTGGCCGAGATCGTCTCGCGCCAGGACACGGTGGCGGCGATCAAGACCGATCTGGACCGCATGTTCACCATGGCCGAGCAGACTTCGGCCGGCGTGCGCGAGATCGCCTCGACCCACGGCGAGATCGAGAAGAGCCGCGAGACGATTCGCGACGTGGTGGCGCGGCTCAAGGAAGCTCGCGAGCTGGCCGGCTCGCTCGACGAGCGCAAGCGGCAGATGGCCAAGGCCGAGGAGCGGTTGTCTCGCGCCGAAGGCCTGCTGGCCGACATCAATTCGAGCCTCGAGGCGCTGCAGAAGCAGAAGTCGATCGTGGATCAGGCGGTCGAGAAAGCCGGCTCGCTCCAGTTCCTGCTCAAGCAGGCCGAGGCCGCGATCGACGGACTACGCGACGAGCGCAAGATGACCGGCGAGATGCGCGCGGCCGTGCGCTCGGTGCGCGACCAGAACGACGAAGAAGACGATCGCCCGGCGAAGAAGGCGGCGTAACGCCGCCTTCTTCAGCTCGGATCGAGCGCGTGCTCGGCGACGAACCACACCTGGAACTCGTTGGTGCGGATCACGTCGCTCACGATCATATCGTTGGTGCCGTCGTCGCCGCGCTCGGTGGCTTCGCGCGCCATGGTGCGCGCCTCCTCGAGTACCACCTCGTGCGCATGGAGCAGCCGCGCGATCTGCGCCGGCACCGACTCACGACCCTTCGGCGCGCGCGGAATAATCGTGGTCTCGGCCACGTCGGGGGCCATGGCGATGCTCACCCCGCCCAGCTGCTGAATGCGCTCGGCGATGGTGTCCACCAGCTCGGCCTGCGCCTCGTAATGCTTGTCGAACAACAGGTGCAGTGAATAGAAGGTCGGCCCGACCACCTGCCAGTGGTGCTTCTTGTAGAGGTCGCGCAGCGTCATGGTGTCGGCCAGCAGCTGAGTCAGGCTCTCGACGCTGTCCTTGCACACCGCGTCCGACAGCGCGATCGGCAGCTTCACCAGCTGCTTGAAACCCTGGATCTCCCGCGAGCCATTGCGCCGCGGGCTCTTGGTCTTCTGCGTGATCGAGTCGGGTTGGAGGATCTTGGGCATGACGTTCCTTTCTGAGTCGGTTGGGGCGTCACTCGAGGCCGAGCGGGCTCGCGGTCTTCCTCACCCACTTCGGCGCGGAATCGATCTTCAGGCGCAGCATCCAGTTGAGCTGCGCCGTGTGATGCTGAACGTGACGCATGTTGTAGATCAGCAGCTCGAGGAACGGCAGGTCGGCGTTGGGGACGACGACGCGCTCGCGCGCCCGCGCCTCGGTGAGCCCGCGGATCACCTCGCGCAGCTTGTTGCGGTCGTGCGCGAGGTAGGTCTTCAACTCGTGCTTCGTGTACACGCGATCGGGATAGGCTCCAGCCGGATCCAGCTCGTCCAGCGCGAAGGGCGCGGGCGGGGCGAAATGCTTCGAGTTTCCCGAGAGATCGATATCGAGCCAGAACAGTGTGTGGAAGACGATGTACCAGAACTGAAACTGCGGATGGCGGGACTGGTCGCCCCACAGCTCGTCCGGGCACGCGTCCACCGCGTTCTCGAGCATGTCGATCGCCGCGCCTAACTGCTCCCACAGCATTTCCCTCACGAACGGGTCGAACCCGGTCTTCTTTGCCGCCATGGCGGTCACTTCGTTCATGGGAAACCTCCGTGCCGAGGTCCCGAGCGTAGTCCGGCGGGCGAGCCGGGCCAAGCGCGATTCCATCGCGCCCGGCCTTGCCGAAATGGGGCGCTTTCGCGCTCGAACCCGGGCGGCCGCCCTGCTAGCGTGCGGTCGCCGTTCGTGACAGGCGCGACGCCTCGATTCGCCGGAGCCCTGATGCCCGAATCCGAAGCCCAACGAGCCGAACCCTCGCCGGGGCCGAAGTACGTCGGCGTCGTCTACTTCCACGGGATGGGCTCGCAGCGGCACTACGAAGAGATGTGCATGCTGGTGGACCGCCTGGATCACGCGGCCTGGGAGCTGGGCCGCGGGGGTGGCCCACCCTTCGGTGGCATTCGACTCCACGATCGCTCGGCCGAGGTCGAGCTGCCGCGCGGGACGCGCGTTCCGCAACCGGGTCACGACGTGGTCTACGTCCGGGTCGCCGCCGACGATCCGCGCCGCTCGCTGCCCACCCGCAATCTGCGCTTCTTCGAAGCCTACTGGGCGCCCGACACCGTGAATGGGACCACCGCGCTTTCGGTGGTCCTCTGGCTCGTTCGGCAGCTCAGGAAGCCGGTCTGGCTCCTGATCGGGCGCTGGCGCGAATTTCGCAGACTGCGCCGCGCCGCATTGGTCCGATTGTTTCAGCAGCGCCGCGATCGAGGCCGCGAAGACGTGGCGGCACTGCGCGTTCGCACCGCCCGGCTGCTGGAACTCTACGAGGCGTTCCAGTCGGCCGGAAATCGCGATCGTTACCCGCAGGGCTCGTTCGGCCAGTTCCTCGATCTCGTCCGGCGCGAGCAGCACTCGGCTCCCGCCGACGCCGGCGCGCTGGCGCGACTCGCGCGCGAGTGGCGGCGCCATCATCTGCTGCGCGAGGCCGCCCACCTGCTCGGGATTCTCGCCGCGCTGCTCGGCGGCGCGCTCGCCGCGGGATTCCTTCTGCTGCTCGCCTGGTGGCTGGTGCTTGCCGGGCAGTTCGCCTGGGCCCATCTGTCCGGCCGCCAGGCGTTCCCATGGCATGAGGTCGCCTGGTCGCGTGTCGCGTCGGCGTTTCCGATCCTGCTTTCGGTGCTCGGCGTCAACCAATTCCTCACCGACTTCGTCGGCGACGTGCAGCAGTACACGAGCTACGAAGAGACCGACAAGCTCTACGCGCGCCGCAAGAAGGTGCTGACCGACGCGACCGCCCAGCTCCTGCAGGTGCTCGACGACCCGGACTGCGAGCGCGTGGTGATCGTCGCGCACAGTCTGGGCTCGGCGGTGGCCGTGGACACGCTGCTCGAGCTGGCGCGCAGCAATCGGGCGAGCGGCGCACGGGATCCGCTCGAGGGTCCGATTCCGCTCGAGAAGATCGAGCATCTGGTCACCTACGGCTCGCCGGTCGACAAGATCAACTATTTCTTCTACGTGGCTCAGTCCAGCTCCGGCACCTACGAGGAGCTGGCCGAGGGGCTGCGCGGCGACATCGGCACGCCGCCGTTTTCCACCGCCGACCACCGGCCGCACGTTCACTGGATCAACTTCTGGGACAAGGGCGACCTCATCAGCGGTCCGACCGAGACCGTGGGAAGCAGCCGGCTCACGAATCAAGAAGTGGACAACGTGCGGGTGGCGAACTACGTGCTCCCCGACCTCGCCGGCTCGCACGGCGCCTACCCGGATCGGCGCGACGTACTCAGGGTGCTGCTCGAAGTGATCCTGCTTCGCGCGCACAGCTACGCCGCTCCCGGAAGCGCAACTCCGGCCGGCGCTCCGGCGCCCACCACGCGTCTCGGGCCCGGGGCGGCCTCGTGGCCCCAGACCCTGGTGTTCTGGGCCTGCGTCGTGCTCCTGCCGGTGTGGATCCTGCTCGCCGCCTGGGAGCGCTGGCTCCGGCCGCCGACCCATCATGTGTTCCTGGGCCTCGCGGTGCTCGCGCTGTTCGCGCACGCCGCGGGCTTCGTCGCCCACAAGCTGATGCGACGAAGCCGGCGGATCGAGGTGGATCGCGTGGCGGGAGCGGCGCGCTGACGATCGGAGCTACCTCAGCCAGACCATCCGCTTCGTGAGCGAGCGCCCTTCGGCCTCGAGCCTCAGGAAATAGGTCCCCGACCCGACGCGCGCGCCGGCATCGTCGGTGCCGTTCCACGAGCGCACATGAGCGCCCGCCGCGGCCACTCCATTCTCCAGCGTCTTCACGCGCCGGCCGTCGACGCCGAAGATCTCGAGCTTCACCGGGCCGCCGCGCGAGAGCGAGAACGAGATGTCGGCAAGCGTCGCGGCCGGATTGGGAGTGGCGCCGGCGAAGGATAGCTCGGCGCGGGATGCGCCCACTCCCGCCGCGCCCGGGAGCACGTTCACCGTGACGAACCCGATGGCGTAAATCACGTGCGGATAGAGGGACGAGCAGAAATCGACCTGGTAGCTGACGGGGCCGGGGGCCGCGGTGTCGGGCACGGTGCAGAAGAACTCGAGCGGCTGGGTGGCGCCGGGGTCGAGCGGCTGGTTCTCTTCGGTGAGCGGCCAGCCGCGATACGAGGCCTGGCCGCGCAGCAACACGTTCCATCCGAACAGATCGTTCTCGTTCTGCACGTTGAAGTGGACTCGGAACCGCTCGCCGGCGTGAAGGGATACCGACAAATAGTCCTGGGACAGCAGGTCGAGATCATCCCGGATCAACCGCGAGTAGAGGTCGGCGTCGCCGTTTCGCCCGTCGGTCCAGACGTAATACATCTCCTTGCCGTTCTGGAAGGCGTCCTGCCAGGGCCCTGCCAGCGCGCTCGTGTTGACGAGCGACGCCACCTGCGACCAGTCGGAATTCGCCGAAGTCAGCGGCACCGGCGTCTCCCAGGTTGCTCCACCATCGGGCGAGCGCGCCAGCATGTAGCGTGAGATCTCCTTTGCCGGCTGCGCCGTCCAGTCGTACCAGCCCGCGTAGAGATAGCCGTCGTTGGGGGTGAGCAGGGTGACGCCGTCCTCGTCGTAGCCGGTCGGCGCGGTGAGCGCGCTCACGTTGGTCGAGCCCCCCCACGCGCCGCCATCCGGCAATTCCCACATGAATAAGTCGCGCTGATCACGCGAGCCTCCGACTGGAGGCGCCGCCGAGAGCGTGCGCACACGGTAGCCACCGGTATTCGCGTTGGTGAAGAGTTTGGTCAACATCAGGTAGTAGGTCCCGGCCACGGGCGCCGTGAAGGCCAGGAATCCTCCTTTGTTGGAGGTCAGAATCGAAGTTCCGTCCGGCCCATGCCACTCGACCTCCACCACCGACAGGTTGGTGGCGATCGAGTCGGCGTTCATCATCACGGATTGCCCGGCGCTGAGCGAGAACGAGTAGTAGTCGGTGTCGTTGGGTGCCGTGCCGCCGAGCGTGCCGCGCAGCACCACGCCGGGCGACGACACCAGCGTCGCCTGCGCGGCGTGATTGTCCGGTTCGTGCTCGACCAGCCCCGGGCTGGTCGCCGGGTTTGGAAAGGTGACGTCGTTCGAGTTCATCTGTTCGCCCGAGGCGTAGAACAGCGAGCCGAAGTGACTGGTGAATAGGGCCTCGGAAGCCGTGGTGTGCGGCCCCACTGAACTGCTGACCCCGAACGGCGAGGACTGCGTGTCCACGGGCTCCGTCGGTCCCGCGATCGGCGCGCTCAGGGTCGTGCCATAGTCGAACGAGTTGGTCGAGTACATCTGCTCCGAAATGCCGGCCGTGTAGACACTCCAGAGAAGAGTCAGGCGGCCCGCGTAGCCGCCGATCTGGACCCGGGGCGGACCGGGCGCCTGGGTGGTGTCGTTGCCCACCGATTTCGGAGCGTCCCAGCTCGTGCCGAGGTTCGTGGAGCGCAATAGCCAGGCCGTGTAGACATAGGGCGAAGCCGGCAGCGTGTTGAGAAATCCGAGATAGACGACCCCGGCACAGGGATCGCTGGCCAGCGACAGCGCGTCGAAGAATCGCGAGGTGCTGCTCTGACTGCCGAAGGTGATGAGCACGCGCGGCGTTCCCCAGGTGAGCGTGTTCTCGTCCACCACGTGGCCGGTGACCATTCCGATTCCATAGGTGTACGGCGCCGCCGCGTTGGTTCGCACCTGACCCACCAGGATGAAGTTGCCGTCGCCGCCGGTGCACGAGGTGGAGGCGACCAGCACGTCCTCCAGCCAGTCGTAGCCGGTAGGCGCCGGCGGCGCTCCGTGCTGGACCCACGAGATCGCGAACTGGGACGCGGTCGAGACCGCCACCCGAAAGTCGCGCACGTTGCCGGCCCGCTGCTCCTGCCAGACGCAGACCTGCTGGTTGCCTTCGAGCGTGTTGACCACGGCGAGGCTCGGGCGATATTGCGCGACGCCCGGCGGGTCGAGGGTCCGATCGTTGACGATGACGTCTCCGAAGGCAGAGGAAGCCAGGATCAGCAGCAGAACCGAAAGGCAGAGCGGGCGCATCTGCTCCTCCCTCGCCGGTGAGTGAGCCACGGGGTCTCCTTCCGATGAACCCCGCAGTCGGGCTCGCGTCAGGTCGGACAGGGAGATCTTCGCACCTTCCGCCGGCCCCCTGCCCCGGCACACCCGGAAACCCACTTCCCAACCGCCCCGCTCCCGCCCTACCATTCCCCCATGACCCAAATCGACACGAACACCTCGCCCTATCTGGCCACGGCCTTCGCCAACGATCGCGCGCACGTCTTCCACTCCTGGTCGGCCCAGGGAGCCCTCAACCCGACGGTCATCGCCGGCGCCCGCGGCTCCCGCATGTGGGACGACAAGGGCAACACCTGGCTCGACTTCTCGAGCCAGCTCGTCAACGTCAACATCGGGCACCAGCACCCGAAGCTGGTGGCGGCGATCCAGGAGCAGGCGGCGCGGCTGTGCACGATCGCGCCGTTCCACGCCAACGACATGCGCAGCGAATGCGCGCGCCTGATCGCCGAGCTCGCCCCGGGCGATCTCGACATGGTGTTTTTCACCAACGGCGGCACCGAGGCCAACGAAAACGCGGTGCGGCTGGCCCGCGGCCACACCGGCCGCTACAAGATTCTTTCGGCCTATCGCAGTTACCACGGCGCGACCGGCACTTCGATCGCCTTGACCGGCGACCCGCGCCGGTGGGGCAACGAGCCGGGTGTCCCCGGGATCGTCAAGTTCTGGGGCCCTTATCCTTATCGCTCGGCGTTCCATTCGACGACGCCAGCCGAGGAGTGCGAGCGCGCGCTCCAGCACCTCGCCGAGGTGCTGATGGTGGAAGGCCCGCACACGATCGCCGCGATCGTGCTCGAGACCGTCGTCGGCACCAACGGCGTGCTGGTGCCGCCCGACGGCTATCTCGCGGGCGTGCGCGAGCTGTGCACGAAGCATGGCATCGTGATGATCGCCGACGAGGTCATGGCGGGCTTCGGCCGCTGCGGCGAGTGGTTCGCGGTCGACCGGTGGAAGGTGACGCCCGACTTGATCTGCTTCGCCAAGGGCTCCAACTCGGGCTACGTCCCGATCGGCGGCGTGATCATCAAGCGCGCGATCGCCGACACCTACAAGGATCGCGTGTTCCCGGGCGGCCTCACCTACTCGGGCCATCCGCTGGCCTGCGCCTCGGTGGTCGCCAGCATCGGCATCTTCAAGGAAGAGCGGATCGTCGAGAACGCGCGCAAGATCGGCGCCGACGTGATCGGGCCCGAGCTGCAGAAGATCGCAGCGAAGCATCCGAGCGTCGGCGAGGTGCGCGGGCTCGGCGTCTTCTGGGCGATCGAGCTGGTGAAGAACCGCAAGACGCGCGAACCGCTGGTGCCCTTCAACGCGAGCGGCGCCGACGCCAAACCGATGGGCGAAGTGATGGCGGCCTGCAAGGCGAACGGCGTGTGGCCGTTCGCGCACTTCAACCGACTTCAGGTGACCCCGCCCTGCGTGATCACCCCGGAAGAAGCCCGCGAGGGACTCGCGGGAATCGACAAGGCCTTGGAGGTCGCCGACCGCTACTCTAAAGGATAGGCCGCCGATGAGACGTCTCGCCCCGCTCCCCACCGCGGCAGTTCTGCTCCTGTTTGCGTCTCTCTCGATCGTCGCGCCGTCTTCCGCCGATCTCATCGGCTACTGGAAGTTCGACGGCTGCACCACCACCGACGCCAGCGGCCATGGCAACGATCTCGCCGCATTCAACTCGCCGGCGTGCGTGACGGGTCGCTTCGGCGATGCCTGGCAGCTCGATGGCATCTCCGGCTTTCTCGAGCGCCCATTCGATACGGATTTCGTGCCCGACTCGAGCGCGATGACGGTCACGGCGTGGGAGAAGACCGGCATGACGCTGCCACTCGCCGTACTGGTGGAATGGTATCGGTGCGGCGCGAATCCGAGCTGCAACAATGCGGATGCCGCCAACTACATCCTGGCGCTCACCAACGGCCACCCCTACTGGGATGTGCGTGACGACTCGGGCTCCGAGAACATCATCGAGGACGATCATGTCCTGCTCGGCGATGACAAGTGGCATTTCCTGGTCGGCACGTTCAATCCTCCCACCGACTCCACCAAGCTCTATGTAGACGGCGCGTTGTACGGATTCGGCACCGAAGCGATCGGCGAGCTCACCTCGGGCGGTGTGCAGATCCCGCTCGAGCTCGGCCGCCTGTTCCGCACCGGGTGGGGCTCGCCCGGCTACTACTTTCAGGGCTCGATCGACGAAGTGAGGATCTACAACCAGGAGCTGAGCGCCGCACAGGTGGCGGCGCTCTACGCGGCCAACAGCACCGCGGTGCCGCCCGGCCGGATCTCCCGGCTGTCGATCGACGACACCGGATCCAATCCGGCAAGAGGGGGCCGGCTGCGCGTGGATTTCACGCTGCCCTCGAGCGAACCCGCACGCCTCGACCTGTTCGACATCGGCGGCCGGAGAATCGCCGGCGAATCGCTCGATCGCTTCGTCGCCGGCTCGCACCAGGTCGAGTTCGGCCGCGACTCTCGCATCGTGCCCGGCATCTACGTCCTCCTGCTCACGCAGGGCGCGGAGAGCCGCACGCGGCGCGTGGCGGTGCTCAGGTGATATGGAGCGACCCTAAGTCAACGCGATAGTTGATCTCCTCGCGCCCGCCTGGCGTTGCGACCCGGGGCCTACCCTTTCGCCCTCCCCGATCGCCCCGCGGCCGAGCAGCTCGCGCAGGCGATAGTGGGTCAGGTCGAGAACGGTGGGTGGTCGGTCATGAGCCGATGCGTGTTCCCTGTCGGTCGCTGGCCATCGTCGCGACTCCCAGACGTTTGGGCTTGCCTCGAAGGCCAGAGAGAGTAGCTTTCGGATGCGCAGGGAGTGAAACGTCCCGAAGGGATTTCTCACCCGGAGACCCAGCCATGCCCGGACTCATGGATATTCTCGGTGCCGCCCTCGGCGGCAACGTGCAGCAGCAGCTCGGCCAGCAGATCGGCGCCAATCCCCAGCAGACCGGCAACGCGATTCAGGCCGCGCTCCCGATGCTGCTCGCCGGGCTCCACCAGAACGCGCAGCAGCCGGGCGGGGCCTCGGCGCTGCTCAACGCGCTCGGCAACCACGACAGCAGCATCCTCCAGAACCTCGGCGCCCAGTTGGGCGGGCAGCTCAAGGGCCAGATGGCGAACGGTCCGGGCATCCTCGGCCACGTGTTCGGCGATCAACAGGACGCGGCGCATCAGGCGGTGGCGCAGGCGAGCGGGCTGGGCACGCCCCAGGTGGCCCAGCTGATGACCGTGCTCGCCCCGGTGGTGATGGGTGCGCTCGCCCACGTGCAGCAGACGCAGGGGCTCAACGCGCAGGGACTCGCCGGCATGCTCCAGAACGAGCACGCCAACGTGTCGCAGGCGCAGCCGGGCCTGATGAGCATGGCCTCGCAGCTCCTGGGCGGCAACGCCTCCGCCGGCTCGGTGATGAAGGAGCTGGGAGGCCTGTTCGGGAAGAACTAGCCGGGACGAACTAAGCCGTGGCGGGCGCGATTCCCGCTCGGTACCATTATTGGTGGCCCGTCGCGCCGCTGGTCGCCTCGACCGGCGCGCACCCCGGCGCGCGGCGCCCCAGTTCTGGAGGCCGCCATGACGCGTCCCGCGCGTCTTCTCGCCGTGCCGTTCGCTGTCGCCGTCGTTCTGCTGCTCGCCGCCGCACCGCGCGCGTCACTGGCCTCCTGGGGCCACGACGTCGCCAACCCCACGACCGTGTGTCCCGGGCCGAACGACAACACCACCCCCGGATACTCGATGCTGGCCGACGGCGCGGGTGGATTCTACGTCGCGTTCTCCAGCGCCATCTACGGCGTCAGCTCCCAGCTCATGATCGAGCGCATCACCTCGACGGGCGCGGTGGCGGGCGGCTGGCCCGCGGGCGGCGTCGCGCTTTCGACGGCCAGCCTCAACGGCGGCCAGGCCGCGCGTCTGTTTCCCGACGGCACCGGCGGTCTCTACGCCGTCTGGCTCGACTACCGGAATTCACGCACGGACGTCTTCGCGCAGCGCCTGACCGGCGCCGGCGCCATTCAGGCCGGCTGGCCGGTGGGCGGACTCAACGTCTCGACCGACGCGGTCGAGCACTTCAACTTTTCGGCGTGCTCCGACGGCGCCACCGGCCTCTTCATCGCCTACGGCTATCAGTTCAGCCTCGTCGACCACGACCTGTACGCGACCCATCTTCTCGCCAATGGCACATTCTCCACGGCGGCGCTCAACACCAACCCTCAGATCCAGCAGGATCCAGTCATCTCGCCGGACGGCAGTGGCGGCTTCTACATGGCGTACGAGGACAACGCTGCCGGGAACTATGACATCAAGGCCGCTCGGGTGAACTCGAGCCTCGCTTTGCTCTTCAATGGAAGGATCATTACCGACGCTCCGGGCGACCAGCAGAGTCCCCAGATCGTCACCAGCGGCGCGGGCGCGTACGTCTACTACACCGATTGCCGGTTCGGCAGCTACTGCCAGGTGCTCTACGACTACGTTCAGGCCGGTGGGCAGGTTGGATACGACCTCGGTTTCAGCCTCTACAGCTCGACGGACAGCCAGGCACTCCTGTCGCTCACGCCCGACAACTCCGGTGGATACTTCGTCACCTGGCTGGACGCGCGTCCGTCGGCGCCCGGCGTCTACCTGACGCACATGATCTCGGCTTCTACACCCTACAGCGGGTGGCCCGCCGGGGGACTCAACGTCGCGGCGGGTCCGATCTATGTCTCGTGGATCGTCGGCGTCACTCCCGACGCCAACAACGGGGCGTTCATCGTCTGGAGCGGGGGGTATACGCCGTCGGGCGCTATTTTCGGCGCTCACTACGACGCCTTCGGCACCGCGAAACCGCTCACCAGCCTCAGCGGCCGGCTGCTCTACCAGAGCACCGGCGTCGGGCAAGGCATGGGTCTGACGCCGGACGCTCAGGGAGGCGCGTTCATGACGTTCTATTCCTATGCGCTCGGCCGAGGACAGATCTACGCCCAGCATCTCGACCCATACATGACGCTCGGCGATGCCAGCCCTTCGAGCGCCGGCATCAAGGACATCAAGGCCGATCAGGGCGGGCACGTGCGCGTGACCTGGAATCCGAGCTGGCTCGACAACTCGCAGGACTATGGCGTCGGCTCGTACTGGATCTGGCGCCAGGCGCCGATCACCCTGGCGCAGAAGGCGGCGCGATCGCATTCGGCCGCGCTGTTCCGGCCGGCGACCGACGCCGGCGCCAGCTACGCGTGGGAATTCCTGGCGCAGCAGCCGGCCAATCAATCGGCGCAGTACAGCTACGTGGCGCCCACCACCACCGATTCGATCACCGGCCACAATCCCTACACGGTGTTCATGGTCGAGGCGCACGCCGCGAGCGACTCGCGCGCCTACTGGCAATCGGCGCCCGACAGCGGCTACTCGGTCGACAACCTGGCGCCGGTGACGCCGGCCCCGTTCCTCGGCACCTATGCGGCCGGCAATACCACGATGAACTGGGGACCGAACGCCGAGAGCGATCTGTACGGCTATCGGCTCTATCGTGGCAGTACGCTCGGCTTCACGCCCACCCCGGGCAATCTGGTGGCGGCGCTCTCGAGCACGGCGTACTTCGATCCCGGCGTACCGCCTTCGGTCTACAAATTGACCGCGATCGACGTTCATGGCAACGAATCGCCGCCCGCGACGCTGGTGCCGCAGGGCGTCACCGCGGTCGATTTGGACCTGCCGCGCGAGCTGTCGTTCGCGCTCGCTTCGGCCAATCCCTCGCGCGGCGCGGCCAGCCTGCGGCTCGCGCTGCCGCGCGGCACGAGCGTCTCGCTCGCGATCTACGACGTGAGCGGCCGCCGCGTGCGGATGCTGGCCGACGGTGCGCTCGCGGCCGGCGTCCACACGCTGGCCTGGGATGGCCGTGACGCGGCCGGGGAGCCCGCGCCGAGCGGCGTCTACCTCGCGCGCATGAGCGCCGAGGGCCGAACCTTCGTCGCGAGGATCGTGCGGGCCAGGTAGCGGGCCGAGCGTGCGGCGCGGCGCTCCACTCGACGAGGCGCGGTGTCGGCGCAAAGCGGCGCCGCCCGCGCAGCGTCGCGAAGGCCTACTGCGCCTTCGCCACCAGCAGCGTCAGGTCGTCGGTCGAGGCGCCGCCGCAATACTCCTGCACGCGCCGCACCAGCTCCGACATGATGCGCGCCGCCGGCTGCCCGGCCAGTTCGCGCACCACCTCGACCACGCGTGCTTCGCCGAACGGCTCGCCGTCGCGCATCGCCTCGGTGAGCCCGTCGCTGTAGGCCACGAACACGTCGCCGGGCGCGAGCGTCACGTGGCCGAGCGCGCACTCCCAGTCGCGAAACGAGCCGATCACCGTGGCGGTGGCCTCGAGCCGCTCGACCGCGCCGCCGGCGCGAAAGCAGAGCGGCGGGTTGTGCCCGCAGTTGATGTAGCGCAGCCGCCGCGTCGGTCCCGAGTAGATGCCGAGGAACAGCGTCGCGAACTGCCCGGTGTCGGTGGATTCGCACAGCATGCGGTTCACGAGCTTGAGGACCCGTAGCGGATCCTGCGGCGCGTTGATCACCTGGCTGCGCAGGTGGGCCTGCAGAATCGCCATGCGCAGGGCCGCGTGGATGCCCTTGCCCGACACGTCGGCCAGCACGAATCCGAGCTGATGCGCGCCGAGGTCGAGGAAGTCGTAGTAGTCGCCGCCGACCGCCCGCGCCTGGATACAGGCCGCGGCCAGCTCGAGCCCCTCGACCTGCGGCACGTTCTGCGGCAGCAGGCGCGCCTGGACTTCGCGGGCGATTTCGAATTCGCGCGAGAGATGATCGGTGGTCATGGGGCGATTTGCTCGCAGCTCCTGGTTAGCCACGCCGCCGCACGGTTTCGATGGAAGCGGTGCGGAACTCGGCGAACGTGTTGCTCTCTTGAGTCAGCAAGCGCAGCAAGCGGGTGTTCAGGAAGAGCTTCTCCCGGCCCACTGACTTCGACTGAAGCACGCCGCCCGAAGCCAGCGCGTTGAGATATCGCGCGGCAGCCTGACGGGCGGCAATCTTCGCCGTCACGAGGTTAGCGATTCGACAGTATGGCTGTTCGAACAGGGCTTCGACCAGTTCATGGCTATAGATCTTGGGCAGAGCCGACTGCACGTACTCGGCCGTGGCGCGCTCTAGCCGGCGAATCGCCTCGACCTTTCCTGCCGTCCAACGCGCCGTCTCCTCGACGCCGCGGACCACGTAGCGCACCCACGGCTCCCACGCGGCCGTCGCGTCACCTCGAGCAGGCGACTGTAGTACTCCTGCTTGTTCGCGATGAAGTAGCGGCTCAGGTAGACGATCGGTGACGAAAGCAATCCCCACTGGACCAGCATCAGGCTGTTCAGCACGCGGCCCGTGCGCCCATTGCCGTCCGTGAACGGATGGATCGCCTCGAACTGGTAGTGAGCAACGGCCATGCGCACCAGCGGATCCAATGGATCCTCAGCGTGAACGAATCGCTCCCAGTTCGATAGCAGGTCGCGTAGCCGCGGACCCGGGTCGGGCGGGGTGTAGATGACTCTCTGGCTCGCGGCGCCGTGAAGAGCGGTTCCCGGAACCCGCCGAACCGACATCTCGGCGCCCTTGATTCGCGTGCAGATGGCCTCGGCCGTGTGCACCGAGACCGGGCGCCTGCCCAGCGATCGATGCCCTTCGAGCAGCGCCTCGCGATAGCGCAATGCCTCGCGTGTCGCGGAGTCGGCGCTTTCGCCGTTTCCGAGGTGCTGAAACAGCGCGTCCGCCGTGGTGACGATGTTCTCGATCTCGGAGCTAGCCCGCGCCTCCAGCACCGGAAGCGTGTTGATGAGCATCGCGGGATTGGGGGTCAGCTCGGACGAACGCTTGAGGCCCTCCAGAGCGGCGCGGGCCTCGACACACTGCTTGAGCACCGCCTTGGTCTCGAGTTCCATTCGAGGCGGCAGCTCGGGAAGATGGTTGTAGGGGAGGTCGGCGCGCCAACGGCTCACGTTCAGGTCTCCAGTCGAAGGCGGGAAAGGGAGCCAGGAGCTTATGTCGCGGCCGGCGACCGGTCAACTCAACGTGTCGCAAGAATCAGATTTCTGCGACATGTCGCGCCCGACCCCTAACCAAGGCGAAGGGGCCTTTCGGCACCGATTTCTTCCCGCTCGTTCTCGAACAGCGCGAAGGTGAGCGACGCGGTGGCGCGGCCCGGCTACGGCACCAGCGACTTCGCCTGCCCTGCGGCGCTCTTCACCATGCTCATGACGTCGATCTGCGCCGGCACCGTGATGCCGGCCGCCAGGTTGCTGTGCGAGCGCGCCCACAGGATCAGCGTGATGCGTCCGAGACGCGCCGCTTCGTTGGCCTGGGTGCGCAGGGCGTCCAGCTCCTGCTGCTCGGCGCTGTAGATCTCGAACTGATGATTGAGCCGATCGTGGAGCGTGCCGAGCGCTTCGATCCGCTCGAGCAGGCGCTTGTCGGACGCATCGAGCGCCGCGATCGCCGGCTTCTTCCCCGCCGGCATGGCGTCCGCCGATTCGGGATCGAGGGTACGTAGAGAATCCAGCGACGCCTCGGAGCCCTGCCGATATTCGGCCAGCTTCGTGTAGGCGCGGATGTTCTGGAGCTGCAGATTTTCGAGCTGATCCATCTGCGTCTTGATCGGACCGAACTCGGTTTCAATACGCGCCGAGATATCCACGTCGGCCGCGGCGATCCGAATCTCGAGGCTGTCGTACAGGCAATTGCCGTAGGCCAGCGCCGCCGAGACCACCGGCTGCGCCGCGCCGAGTGCAGCGAGAAAATTGCTGGCCGCTTTGCAATTCGAAACCGCAGCGTCCAGCTCCGCCTGACTGAGGAAGGTCTCGGCGGCCGGCGACTGTTTGAGGCGCTCGCGAATCGATTCGTCGAGGTAGCGCGCCAGCTCGCTCACGCGGCGCGAGTCCGGAACCGGTGACTCGTAGATCGAGACGATTTGCGTCGAATAGAGCGCCACGCCCCGCATCAGCGTCTGGGCGGGTCGAGCCGCTCGCCGTACCTCCTGGACCGACGGCAGATCCTGGTACTTCTGCAGATAGACCCACTGCACCGGCTTGGTGGCGCGCTGGACCTCGCCGATCAAGCCGACTGTGTTCTGCGCGAACGGGCTCACGTCGAGCCGCTTCGACGACTTGAACGAGGCACATCCCGCGATGGGAAGCGTGATCATCAACCACAGCAACGCGCGCACAGGGGAACCGCGGCGCGCGCGAGCTTCGCGACCGGCCATCGTGCACCTCCCAGTGACGCGGTCGGCTGGGCCGGCCGCGGTAGCCTCCGGGGCAATTTTCGGCGGAAGGCTACCGCGATGGGGTCACGGTGGCCAGACTATCGGATCCTCACGACGCGCGCCGTGACGTTCCTTCCGCCCGCCTCGAGCCGCACGAAGTAGATTCCGGCGGCGGCGGCCTCGCCAGAATCGCCGCGGCCGTCCCAGGCCAGCGTGTGGGCGCCGGGCGTGAACGCCCCATCCACTACACGGCGCACGTGCCGGCCGCTCACGTCGTAGATGTCGAGCCTCACGCGTGCGTTCTCGAACAGCGCGAAAGTGAGCGAAGCGCTGGCGTGGCTCGGTTGCGGCGCGACCGCCAGCGCGAGCGGCGTGCCCATGCGCGCGCCGCCCTGCGCCAGCGGCACGTCGGTCGAGCCGGCGACGCCGACGAGCCCGACCGCGAGTCCCTCCCAGCCCATCGTCCACGGCAGCCTGGTGATCAGACTCGCCGCCCCGGTGCCGGGATTGATGCTGAACAGCGAGTCGTCGTAGGTGATCCCCACCAGCGCGCCGCGCACCGGGTCGTAGTCGAGACCGCGCACATCGTGGGTCGGCCCGACCACGGTCGCGGCGCCGGTGTCGCGATCGATGCTGATCAGGCGCGCGGTCGAGCCGCCGCCCGACACCGCGTAGATCAGTCCGCTGTTGGGCTCGAAGCCGATGTCGGTCACCGAGTAGGGCGTCAACTGTGGCAGCGCGGTCGCCACCGCGGTGCGCGGATTGATGCTCCATATCTGGGTGCCGGTGACGTTCTGCGCGCCGTAGAGCCGATCGCGGCTCGCGTCGTAGGCCAGTCCCCACACGCCCTGCAGCCCGGTCTCGCCCACACGCGTGCCGCGTCCGCCGCGCGGATCGAACTTCCACAGCGTGCCGGTCGAATAGTCCACGGTGTAGCCGCGCATGTCGGCGGTGCGGAACGCGACACCGAAGCAGAATGGTGTCTGCGGGCAGTACATGGATGAGGGCTCGATCGGGTCCTGGAACAGCGCGCTGCTGGCGGTGCACTCGGTAACCGGCAGCTCGAGCATGATCGGATCGTTGTCGCCAAACAGGTACGTCGTCGGCCCGTCGGGCAGCCGTACCCAGCGGCGCGTCAGACCGCGGTCGTTGTCCTCGACGAACAGATCGCCGCTCACCGGATCGATGGCGATGCCCGCCACCGCCCGCGGGGCATTGACGCCCGGTAGCCCCTGCGAGCGCCAGTAAGCGGTGTCGCGCATCGCGCCGTTCGCGTCGAGCACGAGAATGCCGGTGTGCTGCACGGCGACCAGGAAGCGGCCGGGCTCGGTGGGCGAGGCGAACGGGCAGTAGACGATGTCGTCGACGATGTCGTAGCTCGAATTGGCCGCGAACGACGAACCCTTGAGCGATGCCACCGCCTGCCCTGCCCGCGTGAACTTGAACCAGGCGTTGGCCCGCGGCACGAGGCCATCCGGCCCCGCGTCGACCACGTAGACGTAGCTTGAATCCACCGCGATGCCGCGCGCGTCTTCCAGCGTGTCCGCGCCGGTTACCGGCACCGTCAGCACGCGCGGGATGTTGAACACGGTGGTGAAGGTGGCGGTCGCGGTGTCCCAGCTCGCCACCACCCAGCGCTGGTTGCCAGCGTCGAACGAGATGTTCCAGAACTTCTGCGTCACCATGTCCCAGGCGATGCCGGGTCCGTCGGGACCGGCCGAATGGAGATTCCCGCACACGTCGTAGAGATGACCGTTCGAGGCCAGATAGCGATGGATCGGATCGAATGCCGCGGCCTCGAACGCCGGCGGCCCCAGAATCGACGCGAACCGGCTGGTGCCGAGCGTGATCACCGGCCCGAGCGGATTGGCGGGCGTAGCGTTGGTCTCGATCGAGGCGTCGATCCCGACCGCCTCGTAAGGGAGCAGGCCGCCGTTGTCGCCCACCTCGATGTCGATCGTGTGGCCGGCGTTCTCGGCCACCGTGGCTTCCAGCGTCACCGTGTCGCGCCCGGTCGCGGTGTTGAGCGTGTCCTGCGCGATCATCACGGCATCGGCGTACAGGCGCAGGACGGTGCGCGCGAAGGGAGGCCGCGGCGGCCCGGCGCCCATCTCCATCAAGATGCGCCCGGCGCTCGCCGTGCTTCCGGCCTTGTAGTCGGTCGCGACCACCACCAGATCGGGCGTCAGATCGCCGTTCACGTCGCCCGAGGCCAGGGCACGCCCGCAGTGCGCGTTCGCCTGATTCATCTCGAAGGTGGAGTGAAGCGTCGGGGTCGCGCCCGATCCGCCCAGATAGAGAAACGCCTCGCCCTCGTTCACCTCGGGATGGGTGTAGCCGGGCGCTCCAATCAGGAAGTCGGCGTAGCCGTCGCCGTCCACGTCGCCGGCCGGCGAGAGCGCCATGCCGGCGTTGCTGTTCGGCGCTCCAAACCACGTCCACACCGGGCTCGTCGAGAGACCGGTGGAGCTGCCCCGGAACAACCGCACCGCTCCGGCATTGGTGCCGCCGCTGCTCTCGTAGGGTGCACCCACCAGCACGTCGGCGTAGCCGTCGTGATTCTCGTCGCCGGCCGACGACACGGCGAATCCCAGCTCCCCATTCGCGATGAGACCGGTAAAGGTCCAGGACGGAGTGACCGAGACGCCACCCGACGATCCCATGAACACGTAGGCCCGACCGAGGTAGCTACTGTACGCTTGGGCCCCCACGATCAGATCGTCTTTGCCGTCGCCGTTCACGTCACCTGTACTGGCGAGCGACTGGCCGAAGAAGTTCGACCCGGGATCGGGCGAGTGGATCATGGGTCCGAACGCGCCGAGACCAGTGGATCCGCCATACGCGACTTCGACCGCATTCGCTCCCGGCAATCCGACCGCCAGATCCGGGTAGCCGTCGCCATTGAAGTCGCCGGTAGCGAGCGCTGTTCCGAACTGCCACGCCGAGCTTCCGCTGCGCGTGGAACTCAGCGCCGGGAACGTCGAGCTGCCCTTGAAGATGCGCACGTTGCCCGGCACCGCACCGGTGCCCGGCTCGCCTTCGGCGATGTCGGCGTAGCCATCGCGATCGAAGTCTGCGACCGCCACGCTCATCCCCGCATACTGATCGACCACGTTGGGCTCGTAGGACCACGCCGGCGACGGCGAAATTCCGTTCGCCCCGCCCAGGAACAGCTCGATCTGGCCTTCGTTCACCTGGGAGTTCGACCACACGTTGGTCCCGGCGACGACGTCGCCGTAGCCGTCGCCATTTACGTCCCCGACCGCCACCGCCCAGCCGAGGCGTTGGTTCGCCTGCGTTCCGTTCGCGGATGAGGCACCGCTGGCCCCGAGGTAGCCGGCCTCGGAGGTGAAGCGCGCGCGAACGTGCCACGTGTCGTTGGAGGGCGCGGTCCAGCGCAGCACCGTCTGGTTCGGATTCGCGGCCAGCCGCGCGCTCAGCACGCTTCCCACCATCGTCACGCCCGGCTCGTTCACCACTGGAGAGCACGCCATCGAGAGCGAGGCGCCGTTGGGAGCACTCCAGCGATTCAGGCCTCCGCCCAGGTTGGTTTCGGTCGTGAACAGGTTGAATCCCATGCCGGGACCGGGCGAGTAGCCGTAGCTCCAATTGCCTGCTGGATTGGCGTTGTTTTGGAACTGGAACACCGCGTCATCGGCGAATGCGGCGCGAGTGAGCAGCGGTGCTTCGAGTGGGGCGATGGCGGCGGCGAAGAGCGCGGTGACGATGAGCGAACGCATGCAGGCCTCCCGAACCGGTCGTCCGCCGCGGGGAATTGCGGCGGTCTATGAATCGGTCGCGGGAGGCGCGAAGGCGTTTAGGGAGAACTGCGGTAGCGGGCCTGGAAGATGGGCGGCGCGGGGTGGAGTCGCCGCGCCTACGGCGCGATCCGGAATCGCGCCTGGAACTGGGGCGGAGCGGCGGTCGAGCCGGGCGCGGCGCCGCCCGGCGCGCCGATCTCGATCGAGTAGACGCCGGGGGTGAGATTGGGCGACGGGATCATCAAGCTGGTGAGACGGGCGTTCGCGTCCCACAACTCGGTGGCCGGCACCGGCTGCTTCCACACCGGCCGGTGCTGGTCGTCGAAAAGTGTCACGAGCAGCGTGTCGGGCCCCATGATGTGCCGGTCGGTGACGATGGTGAGTCCGGGCTGGCCGTCACGCAGCCTGGCCGAGGGCACTGCCGCACTCGCGCCGCGGGTCGCGCCGGTCAGCACCAGCACCGCGGCGCTGCCGCCGTTCCAGATCTGCTTGCCCGGCGGAACCTCGGCGCCGGGCGTGGGCGGCGTGTGCGCCAGCTCGCGCGCCGCCTCGGCGCGCGCCTGCTCGGCCGCGAGCTTCTCGCGCGGATATTCGACCACGCCGAGATACGCCGGCCACGCGAGCAGAATTGCGAACATCGCGAGCGCCGGCTTGATCCAGGCGCTCGGCTGATCGGCGATCGAATACCACGCCTTGAGCGCGCGCCATGGCGCGGGGCCGGCCGCCCCGCGAATCATCGCGCGCTCGGCGCTGCAGGTGGGGCAGGCGCGCACGTGGGCGCCCAACCGCGCCGCGTCGGCGATCGAGAGCGAATCCGCTCGCAATTCCAGTCGCGCCAGCTCGTCGCCGGTGAGGTGCGCCGAGAACAGCGCCTCGCCGTGCTCTTTCACCTCGCGCTTGAGCCCGCGCATCAATTCGGCGTGGGCCGCGCATTCGGCGCAGCCGGCCACGTGCGTCTCGACTTCGCTCGCGCGCTCGGGCGGCAGGCGGCCCCACAGCCAGTCGTCGAGCAACGTCTCCGCGGTCGAATGATCCATCGCGACCTCCACGCCCTTGGGTGCGCGCACTCCTGGCGCGCACCAGCCAGCGCGCACCAGCCAGCGCGCACCAGCTCGCGCGCACCATTCAGCGCGCACCAGCTCGCGCGCCAGCCAGCGCGCACCAGCTCGCGCGCACCAGCCAGCGCGCCCTGAATGCCGCGCCGCGCACACTCCCCTCTCCCGCACTCCGTCGCAGGAGCGGTGCGCGCGTTTGCGGCTATAGTAATGAGGCCGGTCCGACCCCGCCACGCGCGGGGCCCGAAGTTCGTGGGAGGCACGTGAATAGCTCGTCCACCCTGCCGCGCGAGCAGGACGATTCGTTCCTGCGCCGCTTCCTTTCCGGCGAGCCGGCCGCGGTGCGCACCGCCACGCGCTGGGCGCGGGAGACCGCCTACTTCCGCGGCTTCGGGCTCACCGCCGAGGATCGCGAAGACGCGGTGCAGGATGCGCTCGCGCAGGTGTGGACGCTCGCCACCCGGCCGGGCTTCGAGCTGCGGCAGGGCCTGCGCGCGGTGCTCCGTACGCTGGTCGCCGCCCGCTGCGTCGATCGCGTGAGGCGGCGGCGGAAGAACGTCGAGCTCGACGACTCGCTGGCCGATGAGACGCCCACTCCTCATGAGCGCCTGCTCGCGCGTGACGAGCGCGCGCGCCTGCGCGCCGCGCTGCTCGACCTCGATCCGCCGTGCCGCGAGATCATCCGCATGCGCTACTTCGAGGATCTCGACTACGCCGCGATCGCCGAGCGCGAGGGGCGTGAGGAATCCACCATGCGCGTGCGGCTGTTCAATTGCCTGAAAGCGATCCGGAAGCGCATGCAGCGCCTCGCGGGATGAGTCGCGGAGCCGGCGTCTCGGCGCTCGGAGCTCGCCTTTCGCGCGCCACCGTCTTCGCGGCGATCGCGGCTGCGGTTCGCGTCGCCGCCTGCGCCGCGCTGGCCCTCGCGCTGCTCGCCGCGCCGCGCCCCGCCTGCGCGAGCGCGAACACCGATTCGCTCGCTGCGTTCCGCAGGCTGCTTTCGTCGCAACAACTCGGCCCGGCCGAGTCGCGGACGCGCGCGTGGCTCGCGTCGTTGGGCGCCGGCGCTGCGGCCGACACCGCCCGCGCCGCCGGGCTCGATCTGCTGTCCGAGGTCCTGCTCGCTGCCGGCCGGTGGAAAGCGCCTGCCGACCGCGCCGTGCCGCAGCAGGCGGTCGATGCGAACACCGGGCTCTACGGCGCCGAGAGTCCGCAGGCCGGCTCGAGCCTCATCATGCAGGCGCGCATCCTCTATCGCGAGGGCGACTGGGAGGCCGCGCGCCCGCTGGCCGAGCGCGGCCTCGCGCAGTGCGAGAAGGCGTACGGCAATCGGCACATTTCGGTGCTGCGCGGGCTTCATTATCTCGCCAACATCTACGAGAACGAGTCGGAATTCGCGCTCGCCGAGCAGCTCTACCGCCGCGAGATCGCGGTGGCCGAAACGCTCTACGGCGCCGAGAGCGCCCAGCTCGGCAACGCCATGAACAGCCTGGGCGTGATGTATCACAAGACCGGCCGCTGGTCGGAGTGCCGGCCGCTCTACGAGCGGGCGCTCGGCATCCGCGAGAAGGCGCTCGGGCTCGACAGTCCCGATCTCGTCTTCAACTACAACAATCTCGCCAACGTGCTGACCGAGATGGGCGATCTCGATCGCGCGCGATTTCTCTATCAGCGCGCGCTCGACGTGGTCGAGAAGAAGCTCGGCCCGCAGCACGTGAACTTCGCGTTCACGCTCGGGAATCTCGCGGGGCTGGAGATCGTCGCCGGCGACACGCTCGCCGCGATGCGCGATCTCGAGCGCGCGATCGCCCTGGGCGAAGAGGTCGAGGGGCGCGATCACCCCGACCTGGCGGCGCCTCTCGATGATCTCGGCGGGCTGTTGATCGCACGTCACGAATACGCGCGCGCCGAATCGACGCTCGATCGCGCGCTCGCGATTCGGGTCAAGGCCTACGGCCCCGACGCGCCCGAGGTGGCGCGCGTGCTGTTCAGCCGCGCGAATCTCTGGCTCGCGCAGGGCCGGTTGGCGCCGGCCGACTCCGACGCGGAGCGCGCGTTCGCGCTGCGCCAGAAGGCGCTCGGCGAGAATCATCCCGAGACCGCGGCCAGTCTGGTGCAGCTGGCCTCGATCGAGCGCGCCGGCGGCAACGATGCTTCAGCGCTGGCTGCGGCGACCCGCGGCGAGGCGGCGGCGCTCGATCGCTTCCGCTCGACGGCGCGGGTGCTGGAGGAACGGCTGGCGTTGAGCTACGCCGCCACGCGGCCTTCGGGGCTCGATCTCGCCTTGTCGATCGCCGCGGATCATCCGGGCGACTCGACGCTCGTGCAGCTCGCCTGGGAAGCGCAGATCAATTCGCGGGCCCGCGTGCTCGATGAAATGGCGCGGCGGCATCGCGCGATCGCGGCGGGGCTCGATTCGGCGGGTGCGGCCTACGCCGATTCGTTGAACGCTGCGAGCGAGCAGCTCGGCTGGCTGCTGCAGAGCGGCGCCGATGCGACGGGATCGGGGCGCTCGAGATTGAGGGAAGTGCGCGAACGCAAGGAACGGTTCGAAGTGTGGCTTGCCTCCCGCTACAGCCAGTTCCAGTTGCTCGATGCGCCGCCGGGATCGGCGCTCATGACGGTCCACGGGCAGGTTCAGCACGGGCGGGCGCTGATTGCGTTCGCGCGGTACTTCCAGGCGCCGGCTGCCGGGCAGGACTTCGGCTGGTACCTGCGGCGCGACGCGGAGCCCTCGCGAGCAGGCTACGTGGCGTTTGTGGCGGTCGGCGGCGAGCACCGCGTGAGGGCAGTGGCCCTCGGGGCGGCAGCCCGAATCGACTCCGCGGTCGCGCGGTTCGTGCGCGCGGCCAGCACGCGACCCAATCCTCTCAGGCGCGCGACCGACGCCCAGCGCCTTCGCAAGCTCGGGCTCGAGGCGCGGAGGCTGGTGTGGGATCCGGTGGCGAAGGCGGTGCCACCGTCACAGGAACTGCTCATCGTGCCCGACGGGGCGCTCCTGCTTCTGAACTTCGGGGCATTGCCGGGTGCGGCGGCCGGCAAGTATCTCGTCGAGGAAGCGCCACCGATTCAGTTGCTCTCGGCCGAGCGGGATGTTCTGCTGCGCCCGAGCGCGGGTGCGATCAGTGGGCGCGGCCTGCTCGCGGTCGGCGATGCGGATTTCGATGGTGTCGCCGCGACTGGTCCGCCGGCGCCGTCACGTGGAGCCACGTCCGAGCCGCGCGAGCGTGGGGTCTTGTCCGAGCCGCGCGAGCGTGGAGTCTTGTCCGAGCCGCGCGAAGGTGGTGTCTTGTCCGAGCCGCGCGAGCCTGGCGTTGCGGCGCCGCGTTCCGCCGCGTCCGATTGCGCCGACTTCCGCTCGCTCCGCTTCGAGCGTCTGCCCGAATCCGGGCTCGAAGCCGACTCGGTGGCGGCCGCCTGGCGCGCTGCTTCGCGCGATTCCGCGCGGGTGCTGTCGCGCGGCGGGGCGAGCGAGGCCGCGTTTCGGGAGCTGGCGCCCGAAGCGCGCTGGCTCCACCTCGCGACGCACGGCTTCTTTCTGCCCAACGTGTGCGGCGGAGTGAACGCGAGCGGTGTCCGCGTGGCCGACACCGTGGCCTACGAGAACCCGCTGTTGCGCTCCGGCCTCGCGCTCGCCGGCGCCAATCAGCGGGCGCGCGCAGCGAACGGCGCCGCCGACGGCATTCTCACCGCCGACGAGATAGCGAAGCTCGATCTTTCCGGCGTCGAGCTGGCCGTGCTTTCGGCGTGCGAGACCGGGCGTGGCGACGTGCGCGCGGGCGAAGGCGTGCTCGGGTTGCGGCGCGGATTTCAGATCGCCGGCGTGCGCACCGTGCTCATGAGCCTGTGGGCCGTGGACGACGTGGCCACGCGCGAGTGGATGCGCGCGTTCTACGCCGCCCGGTTGCGGCGCGGGCTCGATGTGGCGGCCTCGGTGCGGGCAGCGGATCTGGTCGTGCTCGACGCGCGCCGCGAACGTGGCGAGAGCGACGCGCCGTTCTACTGGGGAGCGTTCGTGGGGAGCGGGGTCGAGAGGTAGGGACGGCCCGAGAGGTTGGGCAATCAGCGTCCCACCACCGGCTCGCGCGAGCGGCGCCGGGTCACCCCCACGCGCTTCAGAGCGCGATTGAGGGAGTTCAGGTCGAAAGCCTCGGGATCGTACGAGCCTCCCACCCATTCCCGCAGCTCCTCGTGTTCGAGGTGCGCGGGATCCGCGAGCACTTCGAGCAAGTGCTCGTAGCCCGAAATGCCGCCGCAATCATCGGGCGGGGCCGCGCGCGCCCCGGCGACGAGTCGTGCATGAGTAAGCCCCGGATCTGCGGGCAGGATGTTTTCCAACCTCACCCGGTGCTCCCAACCGTCGCCGAAATCGTATTCGTAGGTGATCGTGCTCCCGGGCTTGGGCAGCACGTCACGCAGCCTGGCTTTCCGCTCGTCCTGGAATTCCGGAACCTCGCGATCCAGCTTGCCGAAGACTCCTGCGGGGGTTTCAAATCTGTGCAGGTGATAGCCCTGCCATCCCATCACGACCTGCAACGCGCGATGGAGTTCAAGCAGGGTAGCGTCATCGCGAAGCAGGAGGCGACGCCAGATCGCCGGTCGAATGTTCGCCAGCGACACTTTCAGTTGATAAACCTTCGCTGCCTTCGCTGCCTTCGCTGCCTTCCCTGCCTTCGCTGCCTTCGCTCGCTTTTCCCGCCGGGGGCGCCCGCGCTCGGCCGGCCGCTTCGGCGCGCCCAGGCTCTGGTTGTAGCGCTGGATGAAGGCGGCGACTGCGCGCGAGTCCGTGGGGTCCACACCCACCGCCTGCATCGCCGCCACGAGGCTCTTGGCGGGACCAAATCGACTCGGATCGGCGGCGGCCTCGAGAAAGGCCTCTCGCACCCGCTCCACGCGCTCTCTGATCCGCACCACGGTTTCCGCGGGCTCGATGCCCTCCGCGCCCATCCACTCGAAGTAGCGATCCAGGATCTCGGGAGCGCGCTGGACGATCCGTGGATCGGCGTCCACCTTGCGCGGGTAATGTTCGAGCATGAACCATTCGATCTGCCGCGCGGAGAAGACATTCCATCGCCCATCGATGTATCCGAGCTTGGTGTCGTGCAGGCACTCGCACACAAAGCGCGCCACTTCGCGCCAGTCCGGCGGCATCGCGGCGGAGCGGGGAGCGGCGAGAAAACGGTCGATCTGCTCGGCCGCCTGTCGCATGGCGCGCGCGCGCGCGGCGTCGGAGATCGGATGCTCGGCGCTTTCTTCTTCCGCCCTTATCACCGAATGTGGCACTCGCATCGTGACCTCGACCGGCTCTGGCATTGAAACCGTGAGCGTCACGACCTCCTGGCCCGAGAGGGTGCCCGGTGCCGGCCGGCGGTGCCGTCGTGCCAGCTCGGCCAGACCCGCCGCCGCGGCGCATGCCACTCGAATGTCGCGAGCGGTCGGAGTCCTCGCGTCGCCGCTCCGCGTCATTGGCATCACCACCGGGTAGGCCCGCGGCCCGGCCACCGGCCAGCGATGCGCGGTGATCTCGCGTCGCATCGAGTCGGGGATGTCCGCTCCCCGCTCGAAGTTAAGAGACACAAAGGAACCGCCCAACATCACCGGGGCCTTACCCATTCCCAAGACGTGGGCGGAGAGGCTGCCGAACTCGTCATAGTCGTCGAAGGAATCGAAGATCAGGATCCCATACTCCTGCTTGAGCGCACCGAGGATCGACAGGCAGGCGCCGTCGACGCCCAGCGCGGGCACATCCATCTGCAGCACATCGGAATCCGGGAACCTCCGCCACGGCGCGAGCGGATAGAGCGCCGCGGCTTCGCGGAAGAGCGCGGCGATCTCGGCCTTGGTAATGTCGCCGGCACCGAAATACGATTCGCCACGCCCGTCACGCTTCGCGTGATGGAGGAACACCTGCGCAAGCATGTCCAGCTCGGGAGTAGGTCCCACTTCGATCGGGATCAAGGGCGGCAAGGTGGCTCGGATCGCGTCGGCGGCCGCCTGATCCGAAACCCTGATCCGGTCGGGCAGGTGCCGGGCATTGCGCTCGAGAGCGCTGGCCAACTGCTCTGCGATGACCGAGTCAGGCGCCTTCGGGAACACGATTTCAGCGATCAGAATGACATCCCTTGTGGCGTCGAACCAAAGGACGATGTCGAGCAGCGCACCCGCTGCCTCACGTTCGCCGACGAGCGAGCGAACCCGGCCACCAATCCAGGTGATCGACTTCATGGGTGATGCCTCCCCTAAGGACGGGTTCCGTGAGGGACGGCGCCGATTCTAAGGCATCGCATGCCGCGGAGGGCACCGCGATCCATTTCTTCGGTCCTGCTCCGAAGATTGCAGTTGCGCCCGCTGATGCCGGGGATGGGGGCCCGAGGGAGACCGACTCACGCCGCGTATTTCAGGGTGTGGCGCTGGTTGCGGGTGAAGGCTCGCGTCCGAATGGTTCTCCAGTAGTACTGCGCCCATCGCTCCGGTAGCTCGATGCGGGTGGGGAAGAGGCGCTGCTCGAGGATCTGCCTGACGCTTCTCCTTCTCGAGTCGATCCCGAGCCTCATCGCCGGCGTCTGATCGCGCCGCAGCTCGGAGAACCACTTGACGTGGTTCCTCCACACCAGGAATACCCAGAGCCGATCGATCGCGCTCTGACGACGCTTGGACTGGGCGAGGGTCTCGCGCTTGTGGTTGGCGCCGCTGTGGCGGATCAGGAGATCGAGCAGGTTGATG